>CALCCH010000361.1 GCA_937899855.1 uncultured Saprospirales bacterium
TTTCAAAATTCTCACTAGAAGCCATCTCAAAATGTTTTTGTTGGCGAGGGAGCGGACATTTGCGTTCCGACGAGGCGCCAAAACGGAACATAGCCTTAGCTACGTGACGCTTTTGGCAACGAAGTAGGGGCGTAAATGACCCTGCCGCAGCCCGAAGGATATTTTTGAGATGGCTTCTAACGCTCCAGGACCAGGAAGCCCGATTGTGGGGATTCGCCCGGTCCAAAGCTGATGACGTAATAATAAGTGCCCACCGGCAGTTCCTCGCCCTTGTACGTCCCCCGCCAATCGTTCTGGTAAGGCGCCGCCTGAAAGACCTCGTCGCCCCACTGGTTGTAAATCGACAGGGCATTCTGTGGGAAGTCACCCGTCGCCAAACAGGGGATGATAAAAAAGTCATTGACCAAATCGTCGTTGGGGGTAAAGATGGTCAGTACGTTGCAGTCGACCTCCTGGCCAACCAGAATCTCCACCGTAGCTTGCGAGCAAACATCGGGGCAGGCCTCGCTACACAATTCGTAAGGGAAGCGCACCGATCCGACAAAATTAGGGTCGGCCACGTAGATGAACTCCCCCGCCACCGTCTGCGTCAGCTGGCCCGCATCCGGCCCCGCCAGCAGCTCCACCGTAAAGGGAGCCGTGCTGATATCGTTGTCCGTCACCTCAAAGGTCACCGAAGCCGCAAAATCAATCTCGCTCAAATCGTCCACCGCCTCCGGCCCCGCTTCAAAGGTCAAAACGACTGCATCACTACTGCTGCCACAAGCCGCACTACTCACCGTCCACGTAAAGGTGTATTCACCCGCATCCACCAAGCCCTCCACCTCCGTACGGGGATTGGTAGGCTCGATGATATTGAGGTTGGGCGCATCCGTCGTCCAACGCCCCGTTCCGTTCCCCGGCGCCGTGGCGTTGAGCACGATGATTCCATCGGCCGAACAGCCCGCAAAATCGGGTCCAGCAAAAGCGACGATCTCATTTTCCTCGATACTGATGTTTACCTGGTCGCTGGCAAAATCGCCACAACCGGGATTGCTCAACGTCCAAGTAAAGGTGTAGGTCTCCCCACTCCGTAGCCCCGTCAGTCGGCTATCGGGCGCGTTGGGCGCTACGATGATGACCCCCGCCGCCGCCTGAGTGGCACTCTGCGTCCAGGTACCCGTCGTTCCGCCCTGGGGCAACTGAGCCGCCAGGTCAGCCTCCGCGACGTTGCAAAGCGCTTGGTTCAATCCCGCCTCCGCGACCTCGTTGGCACTGTTGATAACGATGCTAACCTCATCCGCAGAATAGTCGGTACAGGCCCCGTTGGAAAGCGTCCATACAAAGGTGTAGCTTTCGCCAGATTGGAGGCCATCCACTACCGCATTGGGTACCTCGGGGTTGACGATGTTTGCCGGCGGCCCCACCGACTGCCGCCAACGCCCCGTACCCAGGCTCGGCGCCTGAGCGGCCAGTGTCGCAACGGTGGTATTGCACAGGGCCTGGTTCGTACCCGCAAAGGCTACTTCGTTGGGAATGGCATTCATCACCACCGTCGTCATTCCCGAAGCCGGCGCCACACAGCCACTGACCTCGGCAATCACGTAAAAATCAAAACTGCCTTCTCCGTAAGTGCTAAAGTCCGTAAGAATGACCAACAAATCGCTGGTCGTCGGCGCCACGGGCAGATCGGTCCGGGCATCGTACCAGGTGTAAGTCGCACCGGGAATTTCCGTTCCCACCGCAATGGCCAGGCTAAGCGTCGCGTCGGGATCGTCGATACAGATCGGGCCGTTGTTGAGGACATTCGGGGCGGTGGCATTGTCGTTGACCACTACGTTGAGGGGGAGGGAAAAGGCGGAAGTACAACCCGCAATGGTCACCTGTACCGAATAGGCCCCCTCGTTGGCCTCAGTCGCATTCGGAATGACCGGGTTGGAAACCGTTGCCGCAAAACCCGCGGGGCCCGTCCACTGGTAGATCGCGCCGCTGATGAGGTCAGTCTGCAAGGCAATACTTTCTCCGGCACAGACCGTAGCCGGTCCCGTAGCGATGGGGGGCGCGGGAATGGCATTGACATCAACGACAAATTCTGGAGACAAGGAGGACGCACAACCATCGACCAATACGGATACTTGGTAGCGGCCACTGTCGGCGACGGTACTGGTCGCCAGATTGAGCGAGGGAACCATCGTCGTTTGACTGCCGTTGGGAGTCTGCCACTGGTAACTGACGTTGCTGCCCGCGTAGATGGGCGCCGTCAACAATAGGGCTTCTCCCGCACACAGTACGGTCGGCCCCGTGATCTGAGGGGTACTGGGTACGTCGCTGACGTTAACCGTAGTCTCCATCGCCAGCGAGGTACAACCCGCAATATTGGTCACTACGACCTGATAATTGCCATTGTCGGCCGAGGTCGCATTGGGAACAATAGCTTGCGCAGCCACCGAACTAAATCCGTTGGGGCCCGTCCAGGTGTAGGTGTAGTTGCCCGGATCGGCGGGATTGAGCTCGACCGCTAGGGTGATGTCGGCCGCTCCCGTAACGCAGGGAGTCCCGGAATTGGTTACCGCCGTAATTTCGGGGACGGCGTTGACGATCACGTCGGTGCTCGTACTGCTGCTACAACCCGATACGGCCGTCACCGTCACAGCGTAGGTACCCGGTACGGCGACCGTACTTGGATTCTGCACTACCGCACTAAAACCCGCCGGACCTTCCCAGCGATAATCCGCCCCGGCAATGGTGTTGGCGCCCAGTTGGACGGATGCGCCGGCACAGACGGGCCCATCGTTGATGGCTACCACCACCAGCTCGGGTTCTACGAACAGTTCCACGGGGTCGGAAGGTGGCGAATCGCAACCATTCAGTGTGGTGGAGACGCGCCAGGCACCGGCATCGGCGACGGTAGCCGCGGGCAGGGTGAGCGTATTGGTCAGGGTAGTAAAAGTGCTAAAGTTGGGGGCCGTCCAGATGTATTGGTCCGCGCCGCTGGCGTTGGTGATAAAGACCACGCTGTCGCCCGCACAGATCAGACCGGGCGACGCGATACTCGGTTGTACCGGGCGCGGACGGATGTTGACCAGGGTGGTCACGGGTAAAGAAGGGCAGCCGTTTTGGGATACGACCAAGGTGTAAGTCCCCGCCTGGAGTAGGGTCGGGTCGACGAAGGCGGGGGGATTGGCCTGGCCGCTGGTAAAGCCATTCGGACCGCTCCAGGTGTAGGTCAGACCCGCCCCAACGGTGGGCGTTCCCAAACTAAATTCCTCCCCCTCACAAAGATCAATTTGCGCCGCATTGGTCGCGGCCGTGGGAATATCCGTTACCGCTACCGCCACAAAGCCCGAGGCATCCGATACACAACCGTCCACCTCGACAATCACGAAGTAGGTATTCGTAACCGCCGCCAAAGGAGCGGGCAGGGTAAAGGTCGGCACGGTGGTAGCCGCCATAAAGGTCCCCCCCGGGAAAATACCGGCGTGCCAACGGTAGCTGACGTTGCCCGAATACTGTTGGGTGCTCAAGATCAAATCATCCGTGGTGCACAGTTGGTTGCTGTTGGCCGTGATGATGGGAGTATTGGGAGTACTGGTGATCAGGACCTCCACCGTCCCCGCTGCGCCACAAGCCGTCAGGCCCCTTACCTCCACCCGGTAGGTTCCCGAGTCATTGGCATCCACACCGGGGAGGATGGGATTTTCCAAGGTGGAGCTAAAGCCATTGGGGCCCGTCCAGGAATAAGTATACACCACGCCCCCCATTGCCGCGGGAGGATTGGCAAACAGGGAGAGGGTATCGTTGCCACACAGGCCAATGGAATACGACGGGCTGGGCCCCTCGGTCTCCACCGCTACGATGGCGGTACAACTGTCCACATTACCCGAGGCATCGGTAGCGTAAAGCGTAACGTCTACAAAACTTCCCGCTTGGGTACAGTCAAACGTATTGGGTGCAACCCGGTAGTCGACGATTGCACAATTATCGAGGCTGTTGTTGTCGATCTCACTCGGTTCCAAGGTGTAGCTTTGGGTACCCGAGGGGTTGACGAAGATCGTGGTGGCCAGACAACTCACTTGGGGCGCGATCGTATCCACTAGGCTCACCCTAAAGGAGCAGGTATCCTCATTGCCCGACAAGTCCGGGACAACGTAGAAGACCTCGCTGTCGCCCAGGGTAAACTGGACCGTCGGCGCGATCACGGGAGCCAACATGGGGGTGTTGGGCAGATTGGTGGCGCCGGTGGTGTAGTAGTAGGGATTGGCCGATAGGACCTCCAGCGCGATCCGGAGGTTGCTGCGCCCGTCGTTTTGCCCATCGGGGGTGCCGGGGGCGAAGGCCGTACAAACCGGATTGATGCCATCGTCGGGCACACCGGGGGGTGGATTGCTAAAGCTCGAATTCGCCACTGCGGAAACTTGCACCATGCCATCCGCCGCCCAGGCATTGTAGAGGCTGGTGGCCACCGTAATCCTGGCTTCCACTTCGGCCAGTTCCACCGGATTGGCCAGACAGTTGCCCGCCGCAAAGGTGACGTTGGGCTGCCCCACTTCCGTCGACCCCAGGAGGCTGCCATCCTCGCCGTAAATCAAGAAATATTCCTCGGGATCATCAACATCCCCCTGAGCGGTCACCGTAAAGGTAACGGTACTGCCCGCCGCGTTGGCCGCCGTAGCAACGAAGGTAAAATCCTTCCGCTCCGCCAAATACGTATCGTAATCCGCTCGGTAGGCAAACGTCAACAAGGCATCGGCCAGATCAAAAGGCTGAACCTGTTGGAAGAGGGGAAAACCACAGTTGTCCTCCATCTCCGCCACCAGCGGCAACATCACCATTTTACCCATATTGCAATTGTCGGTAGCCGTCAGGTAAACGATGGTATCGGAGGGACAGCTGATTTCCGGGGCTTCCTGGTCTTCGATGGTGACCGTGTAAGTACAAGTGGTAGTGTTACCCGCACAGTCCGTCGCGAAGTAAGTAAGCTCGTTGGCACCCGTCGACAGCGGAACCGTGATGGTGTTGAGCGGATCCCAAGCTATCCGATTCGTTCCGTTGAGGCTAAACTCCACGACCAAACCGGTACGTACGCAGTTTTCCGTGATGCTCGGAGGCAGCAAGTCAAAGTCCACCTCACAGTTGCCCGCGGTGGCTACGATGGTTTGGTCCATGGGACAGTTGTCAAAAACGGGGGGCGTATCGTCACGCACACTAAAGGTAGCGCTGGTAAGGGCCACGTTGCCACATTCATCGTAGACGACGAAGTCAATGGTTTCGCTCCGCAACAAACCCGGAACGGGAGTGGGACAAGCACTCGTATCCAGGGTACCGGGAGCGGTGCCGGGAAAAGTACTGAGGTCCGCTGGGTCGTAGGACCCCGGAACGGCCGCAAACCAAATCAGATCGGTGGTGGCGGTACAATTGTCAGTCGCCAGTGCCCCACCGCGGTTGAGCAGCCAATTCTCAAAAGCCACCTCGGCCGCCATGGGGTCGGCACAAGGGCCACTGGCATCCTGGGCGGGATTGGTAATTTGGGGGGCGACCTCGTCCGTCACCGTGATGCGTTGTTCATAATCAACCGCCGCATTGCCACAAGCGTCCTGTACCGTCCAGACCCGCGTGATGACAAAGGTATTGGCGCAGTTGCCCCCACTGATAACATCGTTGAAAGCAACCGCGGGTGCGGGATCGCAATCGTCCACCACGTTGGTCAACTGCCCGGTCATCGTTGGATCCGTCGCTTGGCCACAAAGCAAGGTGACATCCGGTGGACCGACAAAGGTGGGTGCCTCCGTATCCGTCACCACAAGCTGCTGGGATTGGGATACCGAGCGGCCACAACCATCAGTGGCGGTCCAAACCCGGGTGATGGTATAGCTGTAATCGGCACAGGAACCGTCGTTGGGGCGGGTATCGGTTTCGCTAAAACTGAGGGTGGGATTGGGATCGCAGGCATCATCGACGGTGACGTTGGCGGGTGCCGGAACTCCGGCACAAGTGACGGCCGTATCGGCGGGAACGCCTAGCAAAATGGGGTCGTCATTGTCCTCCACCCGAATCACTTGAGTGGCCGTACTGCTGTTGTTGCAGGCATCCGTAGCGGTCCAGGTTCGGGTGATGACCAAGAGTACGGGACAAGTCCCGAGGCTGGTGTCCGCACTAAAGCTGAGTCCTACATTCGGATCGCAATCATCATTGACCAGGGGACTGGCGGGAGCGGGAATATTTTGGCAGTCGACGATCAGATCAGCGGGGACCCCACTGATCGTCGGTGGGGTATTGTCAAAGATGGAGAAGGTAGCCGAAGCTTCGTTTTGTAATCCACAAGCATCCTGAGCCCGGAAGGTAACCACCACGGACCAATCGCAGATGTCCGCCAGGAGCTGAGGATAGTCACCGGTAGTACCAAAGGCGATGTTGTTGCCCATTTCCCCCTCCGAAGTCTGAAAATCAAAATCGACAAAACTGGCGGTGCCACAGGCATCACTGACCACGGCATCCGCAAATACGTCGATCCAATCGTTGAGGACGGTTTGAGCGGTGGCGTCGTTGCAATTGGCAGTGGCCGCCATCGGAGCGGTCACGAAAACGGGGGGACTGTTGTCGGTCACTACGTAGGTCGCAATCGTCGTATCTGCATTGCCGCAGGCATCCATCACGATAAAGCGGGCGGCTTGGGAAAAACTATTGCCACAGCTGGGGATCAAGGCCAGGGGTTCCGCTCGCCAGTCGGGCG
>CALCCH010000362.1 GCA_937899855.1 uncultured Saprospirales bacterium
GAAATTTAGGAGTTAAGCTGCTGGAGGTGATTGCGAAGGTAGCCGCGAACCACCCGGAGGCCCCACTCGAAGCTGCGGTTGTTGTTGACCACCAGGTCGGCCTCCTCGGCGTAGGGTTGGATGTATTTTTCGAAGGCGGGCAGCACGTGGTGTTCGTAGCGGTAGAGCACGTCCTCCAGGGGATAATTGCGTTTGATCCGGTCGCGCTTGATCCGGCGAATCACTTTGAGGTTTTCCTTGGCGTGCAGAAAAATTTTGAGATCGAGGAGGGGGCGCACCTTTTTGTAGTGGAAGATAAAGAGCCCTTCAACGATGATGATGGGTGCCGGTTCGAAGTGGAGCATGGCGGGGGTAGCCGTCAGGTTGTTGAAGGTATATTCCGGTCGTTTGAAGCCCTCGCCCCGAATCAGTTTTTGGATGTCGGCGACGAAGGCCTTTTTGTCGATGGCCTGGGGGCGATCGAAGTTTTCCACGCCCCGCTCATCCACGGCTTGCTCTTCGCGGGGGCGGTAGTAATCGTCCTGCGAGATCACGCAGAGCGCTTCGAGACTGAAGGCAGTACGCAGGGCCTGGATAAAGGAGGTTTTTCCCGAGCCACTGCCCCCGGTGATGCCGATGAGGAGCGGTTTTTTCATGGATGCTTTTTTATTCGGGACCGAATTTAGGCATTTGCCCCTCAATTTTGCAGCGGCACTCTCATTTTCTACCGACCACCCACAGAATTTTTTCGAGCCCCTACCCCATTCTCAAAATCAATCCTTACATTTAGGACGATTCGTACATCAAAGCAGCACAACAACTATGGGATTTATTGGTGAATTGCTCCGGGCTGGCTTGGGGATTGTGGTACTGTTGGGGATTTGCGTACTGGCGAGTAACTATCGCCGGGCCATCGTCTGGCGACTTGTCAGCGTGGGGATGGGCTTGCAATTTGTTCTGGCCCTGCTGATCCTCAAGGCGCCGGGCGTCAGCAAGGTCTTTGACCTCCTAGCCCGAGGCTTTCAGAGCATCCTCGATTTCTCCGCCGCAGGCGCCGAATTTATGTTCGGAAGCCTGGTTACCAAACTGGATTCCTTTGGTTACATCTTCGCCTTTCAAGTGCTACCCACCATCGTTTTCTTCTCCGCCTTTACCGCCGCCCTTTACTATTTTGGCATTCTCCAACGCGTGGTCTACGGACTGGCCTGGCTCATGAGCAAAACCATGGGCCTGTCGGGGCCGGAAAGCCTGGCGGCGGCGGCCAACGTATTCATTGGCCAGACCGAAGCCCCCCTGGTAGTCAAGCCCTACCTCGAAGGCATGACCCGCTCCGAGGGCATGTGCCTCATGACGGGGGGGATGGCCACCATCGCCGGAGGCGTCTTCGCCGCCTACGTCGGCTACCTCGGCGGCACGGACCCCGAGATGCAAATCTATTTTGCCAAGCACCTCCTCACCGCCTCCATCATCTCCGCCCCCGCCGCCATCGTCGCCGCCAAAATCCTCTACCCCGAAACCCAACAACGCGACCTCGACGACCAGCTCCAACTCGCCGGTGACGATGCCACCAACCTCCTCGACGCCATCTCCCGAGGCACCACCGACGGGCTCAAACTCGCCATCAACGTCGGTGCCATGCTCCTCGTATTTACGGCCCTGATTTACATGCTCAATTACTTTTTGGAAAACAGCATCGGCGCTTGGTTTGGCCTCAACGAACTCGTAGCCGAATCTACCAACCAACGTTTTACCGGACTCACCTTTACCTACCTCCTGGGGCTCCTCTTCGCCCCCTTTGCCTGGCTCCTGGGCACCCCCAACTCCGCCCTGTTGGTCATCGGCCAATTGCTCGGACAAAAAACCGTCATCAACGAATTTGTGGCCTACGCCGATCTGGAAAACGTGCGGGACCTCCTCCAACCCAAATCCCTGGTGATCGCCACCTACGCCCTCTGTGGATTCTCCAACTTCGCCTCCATCGGCATCCAAATTGGGGGAATCGGCGCCATCGCTCCCGGCCAACGCCGTACGCTCACCGAACTGGGCATCCGGGCCCTCATCGGCGGTACCATCGCCTGCTTCCTCACCGCCGTCATCGCCGGTCTGCTCGTCTAAACAGCCAGCCGAAGCCGCTAGCGATCAAAGCCAATGCGTTCGCCCCACTTGTTTTCGTTGAACTGTCCCTCGTAATAAGCCAGGTGACCACTGACGACGGTGGCCTCCACCGCACCGCGAAAACGGTGGCCTTCAAAGGGCGACCAACCACACTTGTAGTACAAATTATCCTTGCGAACTTCCCATTCCCGATCGGGATCGACCAGTACCAGGTCGGCCCACTTGCCCTCGTCGAGGTAGCCACGGTCGGCAATGTCGAAGCAGATGGCCGGAGCGTGACACATTTTTTCGACGATCCGCTCGATGGAGATGGCACCGCGGTGGTAAAAATCGAGCATGACGTTGAGCGTGTGTTGGATCAGGGGGACGCCGGAGGGGGCGGCAAAATAGGTTCCTTGTTTTTCTTCCCAGGTATGGGGCGCGTGGTCGGTAGCAATGATGTCGAGGCGATCGTCGAGTAGGGCGGGAAAGAGGGCCGCCTGGTGCTCGGGGCCGTTGATGGCGGGATTGCACTTGATCTGGGTACCGAGCTCGCCGTACTGCTGGGCGTTGAAGTAGAGGTGGTGGACGCAAACCTCGGAGGTAATGCGTTTTTCGGCGAGCGGAATATCGTTGCGGAAGAGGTGGAGCTCGTCGGCGGTGGAGAGGTGGAGGATGTGGAGCCGGGCGTTGTGCTTTTTGGCCAGGTCAACCGCCAGCGAGGAAGATTTCAGACAGCCCTCAGCCGAGCGGATTTCGGGATGGCATTCGATGGGTACGTGCTCGCCGTAGCGCTCGCGGTAGGCCGCGGCGTTGGCGCGGATGGTGGTCTCGTCTTCGCAGTGGGTGGCGATGAGGATGGGCACTCGGGAAAAAAGCGCCTCCAGGGTTACCGGGTTGTCGACCAGCATGTTGCCCGTACTGGAGCCCATAAAGGCTTTGATGCCACAGACCCGGCGGGGGTCGGTACGGAGGACTTCCTCCAGGTTGTCGTTGGAGGCGCCCATAAAGAAGGAATAATTGGCCAGCGACTTTTTGGCCGCCGTTTGGTATTTTTTTTCCAGCAGCTCCTGAGTAAGGGCGGCGGGTTTGGTATTGGGCATTTCCATGTAGGTGGTCACCCCCCCCGCGACGGCGGCCCGCGGCTCGGTGTAGAGGTTGGCCTTGTGGGTCAGGCCGGGCTCGCGAAAGTGGACCTGATCGTCGATGATGCCGGGCAGGAGCAGGCGGCCTTCGGCGGGTATTTCGCGCCGCACGGGCTTGTTGATTTGCGTATCGATACGCTCGATCCGACCCTGGCGCACCAGGAGATCACCTTCCACGAAGGAGCCGCGAATGACCATCCGCGCTTCCATAAAGAGGAAGACTACCATAGACCTTGAATTTTGGAAGCGAAAATACACCCTGCCGAGCGGAATCGAAAATGAAGGGCTTATTTAATCCTCAAATCAGACCATCCTTTTGGTAAAGTTCGATGGAGCGAGCCACCAGCTCTTTTAGGTCCGCTTCGAAACGCGCGTCCATCTTTTTGACGTGAAAGCAGGATTTGCCCTTGAGGGCCTTAACACCCCTCTACCTTTTGCTTGCCCTGCACGGTAGCGATGGTGCCGGTCACCTCAAATTTTTCGTAGGTATCGGAAGTGATGCGCAGGGGGCCCAGGTGAT
>CALCCH010000363.1 GCA_937899855.1 uncultured Saprospirales bacterium
CCACCAGATGGTGAAGTATTAGCGTAAGCTCGCACCGCGGGAACAGTGTGCGCATACGGCGTACTACATCATAGAGGATGGGGTGATGGTGGCGCGCAATCAGCTGGCATTTCGGGAGGCGCGGGCGGTGAGTGTGGACAGCGATCACCTGGCGATCAACGAGCGGATTTGGGCAAAGATGCAGGCGACCTTTCGCTGGCGCCTGGCGCAGTTGGGGGAGGGTAAAATCGAGGTGCGCAGTGAGGCTACCCTCACCGATATTGAACTGGATTATCAGGAAGAAAACTGGCAGGAATTGTTGGAATTTCCCACCCGCGATGCGCCGTTTGACGACTACCGCTCCCTCATCAATTTGCTCGATTGATGCCAATGTGCCCAACCCTTTTGCCCACCGCCACCGTCTATACAAGTGTCCGAAAGGGATGACGACAATGGTCGGTCAAAAATCAGTACCTTTACCCAATACAAACGTTGTGGCTCGGGGCTTTGACCCGATCTCCACTTTGACCCACGCCCCAACCGGAAACGCCAAGGGGAATGCCCCTCCCGCAGCACATTGCTACCGTCGACGAGTAATGTCTACCGGGGATTCCTTTCGGACTTTTTTAAACCTGTTTGTTCATCGCCGACCCACGGCACTAATCTATTGATATGAGAACCCCAACGATTTTGATCGCCTTAGGAGGTCTACTCCTCGGCTTCTCCAGCTGCGTCAAGGACAAATGCGAACGCAAAGTCACCTACGTCAAAACCACCCCCATCTACCTCGCGCCCGCCGAATACCGCTTCGCCGACCTCGACCTGAGTGGCGCCCGCGACCTCGATCAACCGGGTAAGATTTACTTTTACAACGACTTTATCTTCATCAACGAACAACGCGAAGGGGTTCACATTATCGACAATGCCAACCCCCTGAGCCCGAGCAATATCGGCTTTCTGGAAATTCCCGGCAACGTCGACATCGCCATCGCCGACCAAACCCTCTACGCCGACAACTACACCGACCTGCTGACCATCGACATCAGCAACATCAACCGGCCCCAGCTGGTCAAACGCAGTGAAGATATCTTTCCCCACCAGGGCGAAAACAATACCGGCCAACGCCTCCTGTACTACGACCACGAAGAAATTACCGAGGTCGTTTCCTGTGACGATGCCGATGCCCTGCGACAGTCCACCTGGGGGAACGTCGGCGTTTTCAACACCGACCTCAACTCCCCCATCTCCGCCAATGGCAGCTCCGAAAGTAGCGTGGGAACGGGAGGATCCCTCGCCCGGTTTACCATCAGCAACCAGCACCTCTACACCGTCAACGAGTGGCAAATGCAGGTCTTCCAAATCGGGGCCGACAACTGTCCCAATCCCGTATCTACCGTCGATCTGGGCTGGGGCATCGAGACGATCTTTCCCCACGACAACAAGCTCTTCATCGGTTCCAACTCCGGCATGACCATCTACAGCCTGGCGGATCCCAGCAAGCCCGATTACCTCTCCGGGTATTCCCACCTGACCGCCTGCGATCCGGTATTCGTCAAGGATAACTACGCCTACGTCACCCTACGCTCGGGTACCCTCTGTAACGGCAGTACCCTCAACCAACTCGACCTGATCGACATCAGCGATATTCGCAACATCGAACTGGTCAAAAGTTTCCCAATGGACAATCCCCACGGCCTGTCCATCCGCGACAACAACCTCTTCCTCTGCGAGGGCGAATACGGCCTCAAGGTTTTCGATATCGAAGCACCCCTCCGGCTGGACGAAAGCCAAATCGAACACCTCACCGGACGGGCCGCCACCGATGTGATCGCCATCCCCGACCAGCGCAAGCTGCTGCTCGTCATCGGCGAAGATGGTTTCTACCAGTACAATTTCGACGATCCCAAGGCCCTCCAAGAACTGAGCTTTATCCCCGTCACCGGGCTTCGCTAAACCCAAATCATACAAACTTTGAATCCTATATTTTGCATCATTTTGCTCGGCAGTTTTTACTTACTGTCGGGCGAAATGGCTGCGCAGGCTCCTGCGCAGTCGACCATCCAAAATGTTCACCTCGTGGGCGGGGGGCACTTCCGTGGCGAAAGACTCCCCACCGATGGGGACGATCAGCGCATTCGCTTTCGCTTACTGACGGGGGATACCATCGAACTGCAAACAAGCAGCCTGCTCTCCTTCAATACCAGCCACCGCCAACGCCTGGCCTTTCGGGACGGCAGCAGTATCCCCAAGCAGGGTTTTTACCTGCTCCTCCAAAGCGGCCTCGCCATCGGCTCCAGCGAAGAAAGTGATTTTCTCGTGGGAACCCTCGCTTTTTCCATGAGCATGGGCCACCGCTTTAATCCGCACTGGCAAGTTGGGGGTGGATTGGGCTTTGATTTTTACGATCGGGAATTCCTCCCCCTCTTTACCGAAGTGCGGTGGCATCCCTGGCAAAGCAAGGTGAGCCCTTTTCTGTCCCTGCAAGCGGGCTACTCCCTGGGCCTGGACCTGTACCGGGACGAGGAATGGCCCCCTTCCGAGGCGGGTGGGGGAAGTATGCTACACCCCGCACTGGGCATCCGTTCGGCCAGTCAGCGGGTCGGCAACTTTTTGCTGGAAGTCGGCTACCGTTTCCAACGGGGTACACGCCAGTGGGGCGGCGAGAGCATGGACATCCTGAGCTACCGACGCATTGCCCTGCGGCTGGGTTGGGAATTCTAGGCCAGTATCCGACGGATTTCTTTTTCGCGACTGTAATATTCCAAAAAATCGCCGATCCACTTGCGGTGAAAGCCAGGCCGCAACCAGCGCCGGACCCTACCCCGCTGGGGCACCACGAGTACGCCGATTCCCCGCCGTCGACAGATGGCTTTGAGCTGCTGGCGTTCCCGCTCCGTGAGGTCGCGAAGACTATCCGCTGAGCAAGCCAACCACTGCCGGTTGGCGGGATACTGCTGGAGTTGGTCAATGACCTGGGCCTGTTGGTGGCGACTGCTCCGCCGGGTGAGTAGGGCGTAGAGCAGGGCCGTCCCGATCAGGACGTTGAGGGGCAGGGCGTAGCGCAGGTAGGGATCGTCCATTTTGTACAGAAAGAAGAAGGCCCCACTACCCAGACAAACCAGGAGCCCCATCCAGAGGCTACGCATGAGGAGCCAGTGGTCTTGACGACGGGGCCGCAGGGCGCGGAGGGTCTTGTGGGATTTGGCCTCTAGACTGACCACGCGGGTCGGGCCCCACCAGGAGCGGTAGGCCAGGAGGCCATCGGCGCGTTTGCCACCGTAGCGCGGTCGGGTTCGGACTTCAGCTTGGACGAAAACGCGACCGCGGCGGGCGCGAAAGCGATAGTGGCGGTGCAGGTAGGCCAGGGCGCGATCCTGGACTTTTTTTTCACTTAATCTTCTACTCACGATCCAGACCTTGGTTTAGGATTGTCGCGACCCGGGAGGCTAATGCGCCCCTCACTGGGAATCGAATCAATCGGTTGACGATGACGTCTCTCGTGCGTCGGAGCCCACTCGGGGGTAGGCTCCATTCGTTTGGTCCTGCCTTTTCCATCCACCGGGACGGAATCATATAGTGTTTCACAATCATACGAAATAATTGTTAGAATGCTAAACTCCGAGGTACGGGTTTTTAGTATGGGTCTAGCACGGATTTTGTCCACCAATTGTAAAAAGAAGACGGTGAGCCAATGCTTCCACTCGGCAATTTCAACGAATAAGAACACTTTATCGTTACCTTTACATGATGGAACTGATCAACACAATTTCGCGCGAGCGCTCCGCTGCGCTCTTCCAGGAAGCCAAGCGGTATTTCCCGGGCGGTGTCAATTCACCGGTCCGTGCCTTCAAATCCGTATCGGGTCCTCCCCTATTCATCAAGGAGGGCCAGGGCTGTCGCATTACCGATGAGGACGACAACGTCTTTCTCGACTTTTGCTGCTCTTGGGGGCCACTCATTTTGGGGCACAACAACGCCGCCATCCGGGAAAAGGTCATCGAAACGGTCCAGCGGGGAACGTCCTTCGGTACGCCCACCCGTTTGGGCAACGAATTGGGACAGCTGATTTTGGCGCACAATCCCTACGTGGAAAAGATTCGCTTCGTCAGTTCCGGTACCGAGGCCGTGATGTCGGCCATCCGGCTGGCCCGGGGGGCTACCGGCCGCAGCAAGCTTCTCAAATTTGAGGGCTGCTACCACGGCCACGTCGACAGTTTGATGGTAAAAGCGGGTTCGGGCTTGGCCACCTTTGGCGAAAGCACTTCGGCGGGAATTCCCGCCGCCTTTGCCCAGGAGACCCTGGTTTTGCCCCTCAACCAACCCGAATTGCTGGAGCAAGTCCTACAGGAACACCATCAGGACCTGGCCGCCGTCATCATCGAGCCCATCCCGGCCAACAACGGCCTGCTCCTCCAGGACCGCAGCTTTTTACAGCTGCTACGCGAGCGTTGTACAGCCCACGGGGT
The DNA here is from genome assembly GCA_937899855.1 of uncultured Saprospirales bacterium. Taxonomy (GTDB): domain Bacteria; phylum Bacteroidota; class Bacteroidia; order Chitinophagales; family Saprospiraceae; genus CALLVY01. The sequence continues at coordinate 4,446 of CALCCH010000363.1, forward strand.
CTTGTTGATCTTTGACGAGGTGATTTCCGGTTTTCGTGTCGGCTTTGCCGGAGCCGCGGGTTACTACGACATTCAGCCCGACATTCTCACTTACGGTAAGATCATCTGGGGGGGAATGCCCGTCGGTGCTTACGGGGCCAGTGCGGAATTGATGAGCCACATTGCGCCCGAGGGGGGCGTCTACCAGGCCGGTACGCTGTCGGCCAACCCGGTGGCCATGGCGGCGGGTTACGCTGCCCTCCAACAGCTAGTCGAGCCGGGCTTTTACGAAGCCTTGGACGCCAAAACCCAGCAGTTTGTCGCCGGTATCCAAAGCTATTGCGACGAGCGCGACTATCCCGTTCGAATCGCCCGGGCCGGATCGATTTTCTGGATGGCCTTTGGCCGCGAACGCATCGTTTCTGCCGACCAGATCGATCCCGCTTCGATGGAAAAATTCAAGCACTTGCACCACGAGCTGCTACAAAAAGGCATCTACCTCGGCCCCTCGGGCTACGAGGTGCGCTTTGTCTCGGCCGCCCATACGACGGCGGACTTGGAAGAGGCCCGGTACGCCATTTGTGAGGGACTGGATACCGTCTTCGCCACCTAAAACACGCCCATGCAAAACCTACGACTGCGCCTACTGTCCTACCTAGTGATTGCCTACATGCTGCTGGCCTTCTCTTGGTGGTCGGTACTGCTGTACGTCAAAAACCGCGACGCCTTCCTCGCCAAATCCGAGTCCCTACAGTTGGTCATGGCGGCCCAGCAGGAAATCCAAAACCTGGTTGAGGTTTTTCAAACGCCCCAGTACCAAGAACTTCGCGAGCGGTACGAGCGCCAGGAGTGGATGATTTTTGGAGAAGCGGCCGTCTTTATCATCAGCCTGGTCATCGGGGTGTACATGATCAATCGCGGCTACAACAAGGAGGTGGTGGCGGCCCAGCAGCGACGCAATTTCCTCCTCTCCATCACCCACGAACTCAAGTCCCCCATCGCCTCGATCCGCTTGGTCCTCGAAACCCTCCTCAAACGACAATTGCGCAAGGAGCAGGTCGAGCACTTTAGCCGCAATGCGCTCAAAGAAACGGATCGCCTCCACGACTTGGTCAATAATTTGCTGCTCGCCGCCAAAATCGAGACGGCCTACCAGCCCGTTTACGAAGAAATTGAAGTCAACGAATTCTTCCGGGACCTCAGCCAGCGCATGCAGACCAAATTCCCCCGCGCCCACATCGAATTCCAATCCGATACCCCCGTCCTCTACTGCAAAGCGGACGAACTGGGGCTCACCACCATCGGGGTCAACCTCATCGAAAACGCCATCAAGTACAGCGCCGACGAGCCGGCCCGGGTGACGGTCGCCCTGGAGCATCACAAAGAAAAAATCCTCCTCGAATTTGCTGACAATGGACTGGGCATTTCGGAAGAAGAAAAGAAAAAGATTTTCCAACAGTTCTACCGAGTGGGCAATGAGGATACCCGCAAAACAAAAGGGACCGGATTGGGGTTATATATTGTCGATCAGATCGTCCGAGCCCACGAGGGCAAAATCAACGTACGCGATAATGCCCCGCGAGGAACGGTTTTCAGCATCGAGTTACCCAACATGGCCCGGGTGCCCGCCAAGGCAGCCGCCACCGCCTCCTAACTTACCGGAGCGATTCGGCCCCGGGAATCGCCAATGAATAACAGAAACACCTAATGTCCATGAGAATTTTACTGGTAGAAGACGAAGAGAACATCCGCGATGTGGTCAAGCTCAACCTCGAGCTCGAAGGCTACGAAGTGGTGAGTACCGACAATGGCCGCGAGGCCATCAAATTTTTTCACGAGCAACATTTTGACCTCCTCCTCCTCGACGTCATGCTACCCGAGGTGGATGGCTTCCAAATCTGCGAGCAAGTACGCCTGACCAATATGGAAGTCCCCGTCCTCTTCCTCACCGCCAAGGATACCGCCATGGACCGCGTCACCGGTCTCAAAAAGGGCGCCGATGACTACCTCACCAAGCCCTTCAACCTCGAAGAACTCCTGCTGCGCGTTCAAAACCTACTGCGCCGAACCGTCAAGGGCCCCGAAAACAGCCCAGAATCCTACGACTTTGGCAACAACGCCATCAATTTCCTCACCTACGAGGCGACCGGACAACAGGGCCCCTTTACGCTGACTAAGAAGGAAGCCATGCTGCTCAAGCTACTGATCGATCGCCGCAACGAGGTCGTTTCGCGACAGCAAATCCTCCAGTCGGTTTGGGGCTACGACGTCTACCCCTCCACTCGAACCATCGACAACTTTATCCTCTCCTTCCGCAAATATTTTGAAGAAGACCCCCGCCAGCCCGCTTATTTTCTCTCGGTCCGCGGGGTCGGCTACAAGTTCGTAGGCTAATCACTGAATCACCACCCGCTGGCTGACCCACTGCTCCCCGGAGCGCCACTGCAACAGGTACAAACCCGTAGCCAAATGACTCAAGTCCAATTGGTGAGCGGTAGGCCGTGGTAAATCCTCGGTGTACACCTGGCGCCCGGTGGCGTCGAGTACGCGCAGCGCTTGAGGCCGCAGCTCCCCCTCCCAAGCCATATGGAGCCAGCCCGTCGTCGGATTGGGCCAGAGCCGCCAGCGGTCCGAAACGGCCGGATCACTAGTCGAAGAAAGGTAAATCCCTACCGGCGCCGATCGCAGCGCGGAGCAAAAAGCATTGGAAGCCGTCAGGATGACGGTGTAGGTACCCTGCTGGGCATACGTATGGCGGACCTGGGAATCAAAGGCGAAGGGACTGCCGTCGCCAAAATCCCAGGCAATGGATTGGGCATCTTCGGACTGGTCGGTAAACGTAAAGGTATAAGGATCCTGGACATCCTGCACTACCGCAAATTCGGCCCGGGGCGTCTTCTCCACCCGCACCACCCCGGCAAGCTGCTGCTCGGTAGCCCCCGCCGCATTGCTCACCCGCAAACTTACATCGTATAGACCCGCCGTCTCGTAACGCACCACCGGATTGGGCTCAGTAGAACTACTCGGATTTCCCCCGGGAAAAAGCCACTCCCAACTGCTGATCTGACTGGTCGATTGATCGGTAAACTGAACCGTCAGGGGCGTACAGCCCTGGCTGCGATCCAGGGTAAAACGAACGGTGGGTAACTGTAAAACGTCGACCCGGACCAACTCCTCAAAGACATCGGTTCCGCAATCGTTGGTAACGGTGAGCCGCACCAGGTAATTACCCGTACCGGCGTAGGTATGCAGCGGCGATACGGCCGTACTGCTTTGCCCATCGCCAAAATCCCATAAATAACTGTCCGCATCGCTGGCTAGGCTGGTAAACTGCACCGTACCGCCGTTTTCTACAAAGTTGAAGTTGGCCGTGGGGGGCCCAAGTACGGTAATCCAAGCGACTTGATTTTCTTCATCTACTCCCGCGCCGTTGCTGACGCGCAAGGTCACGTCATACACCCCGGGATTGGCGTAGCTCACCAGTGGATTGGCCACGGTGGCCGTCGCGGGGGTGCCGCCGGGGAAGGACCAGTCCCAAGCCGTGGCGTTGTTGAGCGATTGGTCGGTAAATTGGACCGTCAGGGGAGCGCAGCCCTGTTGCTGGTCGGCCAGGAAGGCGGCTACGGGCGCAACTGCTGTGTTGATGGTGACGGTTTGCGTGGTCGTCACCGAGCCGCAGGCGTTGGTGGCGGTCAGGGTAACGGTGTAGGTACCGTCCATGGCGTAGGTGTGGCTGGGGTTGGGATCGGTGCTGCTCTGGCCGTCGCCAAAGTCCCAGGAGTAGGTGGTGGCGTTGG
>CALCCH010000364.1 GCA_937899855.1 uncultured Saprospirales bacterium
TACTGCGTCCACGAGGATGTCGTAGCGGTGGCCGCCTCCACCAGCCAAAACCGCAAATCGCTCTACAGCAATTGGGGCAAGGAGGTCAACGTCTGCGCCCCCAGCGACAACTGGAATCCCCTCGACCAACTGCTCAAGGTCCCGGGCCGGGGCATCTGGACCACCGACAACGAGCGCTTCGGACGGGGCTTTAGCGCCAATAGCATCTACACCGGCCAATTTGGGGGTACCTCCAGCGCCACCCCCCTCGTCGCGGGCATCGCCGCCCTCCTCCGCTCGGCCAATCCCGAACTCAGCGCCCGCGAGATCAAGGCCATTCTCGAACAATCGACCGATAAAATCACCGACGACCAGCCCGACGACATCCTGGGCCACCAGAAGGGTCAGTACGATGCGACGGGGCATTCCGAATGGTTTGGCTACGGCAAGGTCAATGCCGCCAAGGCCCTCGCGCTGGCCCTGCCCCCGGAGCCGGAGGTAGAAAATCCCCCCGCGAGCGAGCCCGCGCCCGTCGTGGAAGGCCTGCGCATTGCGGCGGCCCTGGTCAACCCGAGTGGGCCCGAAAGTGGCCACGAAACGGTGACGCTCTTCAACCAGAGCCCCCGTGCCTACCCCCTCGACGGCTGGTACCTGATGGACAAGAAGGGCCGCCAGCAAAAACTCGACGGCCTGAGCATCGAAGCGGGCGCCTGGCTGTCCGTTCCGCTCCGCGCCCGGGGGGTCCAACTGGCCAATAGTGGGGGCAGTGTTCACTTGGTCAATCCGCTAGGGCTTGAGGTCCACCAGGTCACGTACAGCCGGCAGGAGGCGCGGCGGGACGGTTGGAGTCTCTGGTTTCAGTAACATAGCCCATTATTTTTTTTCGCCAGGCAACCCCTTGCGGATTTCGTACGTGTTAGTCAGTGTATGAAGCATTTGGAATTTGCTCAAGTCCTGGAAGGTTGCCGACGGCACGATGCCCACTGTCAGAAAAGGCTTTACCGCCATTTCTACAACTACGGCATGACCGTCTGTTCGCGCTACGCCAGCCACCGGGAGGAGGCCAAGGAAATCCTCAACGATGCTTTCTACAAGGTCTTTACCAAATTGGATCACTGCCGGGACGAGCCCTCCTTTAAGGGTTGGCTCAATCGCGTTCTGGTCAACACCGCCATCGATCACTACCGCAAACAAAAGCACCGGACGCCCACCGTCGATCTGGTCCATGCGGCGCACCTGCGGGTCGACGAAAGTCCCCTCGAATCGCTCAGCGCTCAGGAATTACTGGCCCTCGTCCAGCAGTTGCCCCCGAGTTACCGCCTGGTGTTCAACCTCCACGAAGTGGAGGGCTATTCCCACACCGAGATTGCGGAGCGCTTGGGCATCAGCAAAGGCACTTCCAAATCCAATCTGGCCAAGGCCCGGCTAAAATTGCAATCATTATTCCTCAAGCGGGAATCTAAAAACAATCGGTATGGCTGAGTCGAAGCATCCAAAAGGATTGGGAGACAAGCTCCGCGAGACGCAGGAATTTGACTTCCGGGAAAATGATTGGGGGGAGTTGGCGAACCGGCTGGCCATCGATCGGGCCGCCGCTACTCCCGGCCGCCGGTGGGGTCGCTACGTCATGATGGGGCTCCTCTTACTGCTCCTGGGCCTCCTGCTCTGGCAAAATGTCCTCCTCCACAACAACGAGGACCAATTGGAGCAATTGCACGGCCAGATCGACGGCCTCCACGCCCAATTGCGGGCCGCCACCGCCGTCACACCCTGCGATACCGTCTACCTGCCCGTCCGCCCCGCGGTGGCCTTACCCAGCCTCCCCACCCCAGCATTGACCCCGGTCCGCCGACCGTCCCCACCCATCGCCCGGGTCGCCGAGCCCAAGCCTACGGATCCACTGCCCCTCACCGGGGGCACAGTCGACCGCCCGAGCCCTTCTGTCCGCTTTGGCGCCCTCCTCCCCACCTTCGAAGCCCCGTCGGGCGGATGGAGCCTACTGGCCCAATCCCCCCTTCCCTCGGAGACCAAAACGCCGATTGACTCCCTAGCCTCCGCAGAGCTGCCTCGGCGCATTCCCGGTCCTCTAAAAGACCTACTTTCCAGCGGCTACTCGATCCCGCGCCCCTGGGAAATCGGGCTGACCGCCTCCTGGAAGCGGGCCGCCTGCCGCACTTGCCAACCCGCGTCCAATGTAGACTTTGGCGTCCAGCTCAGCTACCGGGCACACCGCTGGGTGAAGTTGCGCCTCCGCTACGATGTGCACAACTTTCGGGAAGTCTACGAAGGAGACCACAGCGCCGTTCCCTTCGTACTTTCCCAATCCCTGGAAAGCGAAGAGCTGCGCTTTCAACGGGTAGCGGTACAAACCCGTTTTTCGCAAATCGCCCTGGGGGCCAGTCTTCGCTTACCGTTTGAGATCGAAGTGGGTGGTGCCCTGTTGTTCCACCACCGACTGACGCGCGAAGGCAGCCTGACCGTCTTCACCCCGCTGAACGAGCGGCGAACCGCTCCCGAGCAGTCCATCCAAAACGGGCTGACTTTTGAAAACGGGGAAATCTACCTCGGCAAATCCTTCGGGATCAAACCCCGCTGGCGCATCCCCATCGAAGTCTTTTATCGGGGGCGGTTGCGCAATGCCAGCGACCATACCTTGCCTCCCATGTGGGGGTTGCGAACGGGTCTGCAAGTGAGTTTTCGCTAAGGCAGCCCCATCCGCCCGCCCCCCTCATTTTCGCTCGGTTCAAAAGGTATAAAACTATGAAAATGTTCTTTTCGCTACTGGGCTGCCCAACTTTATCCCGGTGGCTTGGGGGCTAGTTGGCGGAGGGGGCGGGGCTTGGCTTGGGTTTGGTGCAACAATTGCAGTAGTAGTGGGGGCGATGCTGGTAAAATTGAGGGCATTGCCTTAAATTGGCAGCTTATGGAAGCGCACAAGTGTATTCAGCAAACGATTCAGTGGGTCAAAGCGGTGGTGATCAAACACAACTTTTGCCCCTTTGCCGCGGCGGAGCTGTTGCGACGGCGGGTGCGCTACGGCGTGGGCGAAGGCCAGAATGCCGAGGCCCATCTGGCGCTCCTGGCCCGGGAGTGGAAGCACCTCGACCAGCAGGCCGATACCGCCACCACCCTCTTGGTCTTTCCCGAGGCCTACCCCGACTTTGCGGACTACCTCGATTTTGTGGGTTGGGCCGAGGCCCTGCTGCGCTCGCTCGACTACGAAGGTATCTACCAACTGGCCAGCTTCCATCCCGATTACCGCTTTGCGGGAGCCGAACCCGAAGACCCCGCCAACTACACCAACCGCTCGCCCTACCCCATGCTCCACATCCTCCGGGAGGCCCAGCTGGAGCGGGTCCTGGCCGCGTACCACGATCCCGAAGGCATCCCGCTGCGCAACATCGACCTGGCCCGTAGCCTGGGGCTGGAGCGCATGCGGGAGGAGCGCCGGCGAAGTATGGAGCGAAGACTTGACCTAAAAATTTCATTAATTTTTCGCGCCGATTAAACCCCCAGCCCTGCTCGCAGTCAAAGCCCCAAATCGAAACCATATGAAAGCTTGTCTACTCCCCTTGGCGGTGATGTGGAGCTTTACCCTAGCGCCCCTACTCGCCCAAGACCCCCTCTATTTTCCACCGACCAGCGGTTCCGATTGGGCCGGTACCTCGCCCGAGGAGCTCGGATGGTGTACCGAAGAGCTGCCCGCCTTTTACGATTTCCTCGACCAGACCAATACCAAGGCCTTCATCGCCTTACAAGACGGTAAGATCGTGCTGGAGCGGTACTTTGACGACTTTACGCAGGACAGCATCTGGTACTGGGCTTCGGCGGGTAAGAGTCTGACCGCCCTGCTGGTAGGTGTGGCCCAGGCGGAGGGGCTGTTGTCCATCGACTCCGCCACGGCGGATTACCTGGGGCAGGGCTGGACCAGCCTAGCTTCCGAACGGGAGCGGGCCATTCGCGTCTTTCACCAGTTGACGATGACGACCGGATTGGACGATCAGAATTTTGACTGTACCGATCCCGAATGCTTGATTTTTCGGGAGGAGCCCGGTGCGCGCTGGGCTTATCACAATGCGCCTTACACCCTCCTGACCCGCGTCATTGAGGCGGCTAGTGGGCAGTCGATCAACGGCTTTCTCACGTCCCGACTCAAGGCCATCACCGGCATGAAGGGGGCTTATCTCAACATTGGTTTTAACCGCATTTACTTTAGCGACGCCCGTAGCTTTGCCCGCTTTGGCCTGCTGATGCTCAACGGTGGCCGCTGGGCGGACCGCCCGGTGCTGGCGGACAGCAGCTACTTTCGACAAATGATGGAGCCCTCCCAAATGCTCAACCCCGCCTACGGCTACCTGTGGTGGCTCCACGGCTCGGCGTACCACCGCTTGCCCGGCCTGCCCTTTGACCTCAACGGACCGATCAGCCCCGGCACGCCCGACGATGCCTACTCGGCCATCGGCAGGGACGGACAAATCCTCAGTGTGGTGCCCAGTGAGGGCTTGGTTTGGATTCGGATGGGCGAGGCGCCCAGCGATGATGGGCTCGTCCCCACGACCTTCCACACCGACATTTGGGAAGCCTTGGAGGCGGTGCGTTGTCCGACCGTTAGCCCGCTGACCGAGACCGACGCTGCGAACTGGACGGTATTCCCCAATCCCACGACGGGGCCCCTGACGATTAGGGGAAAACAACTGGGGGAGGACCTGGAGATCGAGGTTTGGAACCGCCAGGGGCAATTGCGCTGGCGAGGCACCGAACGCGGGTCGTTTTCCATTCACGGCCTGGCGCCGGGGCCCTACTGGCTGCGCTTGCGCAGTAGCACCGAGGAGCGCGGATTTATGATCCAAAAAATGTAACCGGCGGAAGCCCCCCCATAATAAGAATTTTTTAACCAAAAGAAATTTTTAAAAAAAAAATTTTTTAATAAAAACCAAATAATTAAGTTTTAGATAAACCAACCCAAAGAAACAAAACCTT
>CALCCH010000365.1 GCA_937899855.1 uncultured Saprospirales bacterium
GAGCACAAACTTCTTGACCTTTCTGGCAGCCACCGGTGACTGCCCCTGGCCCCTTGCAAAGTAGCCCATACCTTACAATCCAAAATATTCCACGTACTTTTTACCCTTTAAATAACGGCGTTTAAAACCACGGACCGGATCGTCCGTGGGCGAAGCGATAAAGGAACTACTGGAGGCCTGTACGTTGAGCGGAGCGGTCCCACTGATGGAAATATTTCCCGAGGGCATTTCGTAATTGGCCGCAAATTCTCCCCGGTAGCGAAAGCGCGGCTTATCCTCCGTATCGTTGGTGGTGAAATACCCGTCGAAGGCTTTCAGTTCGTGGTAAGCAGTATGCGGCTCGTTATAGGCAATCAACTCCCGCCCCCGCAAAGAACCGTTTTGGTAAATGACCGGCTGAAGACTTCCACCCACCTGCGCCCCCTGTACCAAATACCGATCGTGAGCAAAGCCCACCGTACCGGAATTGTCCTCCTCCTTAGCAGTATTCTGATCTTCGATCAGGTCGAACTGAACGGCAAAACCAGTGGAAAGCCCCTGTTGCGCGTGTTGCCCCAGGCCATCGCCCAGGCTACCAAAAGCCTTGACGGGCTTGGAGATGTCCAACCAACGACGGGTGGTCACCTCCCTTCTTCCCAATAGGGACAGCCGGGTCTGGGAAGTTACTTCGTAATTCCAATCTCCGCTTTTACCATTAATCGTATTGACAATACCATCCGAGAGGGAATAGGTAGTGGACTGGCTAGTGATATTGCTCAGTCCCGTTGCCGTGGGATATTGATTTTGGGACAAAAATTTCACCACGCTCGGCAAAATCTGGTGCGACTGGGCCCAGCCGCTAGCCGAGTAGGTACTACCTCCTTCGTATAAATCCCCCACCCGCATGGTGGTGGTACCGTAGTTGCCCAGTCGAGAGTTGGAGTTCTCCGTAAAGGTAAAACCAATTTGCGTTCGAGGAATGGAAACACCAAAACTATAGGCCGTCTCCGTAATCCCGCTATCGTAACGATCATCGTAGATGGAGTAAACATTGCTGGCCCCTCCGGTCTCCGCCAGATAATCGTCGGGAAAACCCACCACCGAGCGCGTGATGGCACCGGGATTAATCCCCCAACCCAAACCGTAAGCCGAAGCCTCCTGCTGCGTCTTGATGCCCGCGTGGTAAAACAAATTGATCGGAAAACCACCTTCGGGACCGGGTACGGTAAGCAGGGGTAAATTGTAAACAAAATCCCCCGTCAGCAAATTGACCATATCCGTGGCATCAACGGCCTCAAAGTCCGCCACCTCCGGGGTGGTGGGCCCGGAAGTCAAGGCGTGGGCCACACTGGGCAGCAATAAACTTTGCAATAAAGTGACGAGGAAGAACGCCGCCCATAGCGAGCGCGTCCGACGACTGATCAGCGTCATAACTTATATTTTTTTACAGGTTAGATAGGGCTCCTCACCGCACCGCATTGGGTGTAGTGGTTCACCGATTTAAAACGAATGCCTAACCTTGGAGGTACTCCAAGAATACGCACGATGACAACGTTATTTTTTTATGAAAAAGAAAACGAAGAGGATAGGTGCTTGCGTCTTACATTTTCATGTGCTTTATAGTCTCTATCCAAAGTTAGGTTAGTGCACCCAAAAAAACAAACAATCAATACGCTTTTTTTCAAGGCCATTTAAAAATAACAAAGACGTCCCACCCTCCCGGATGAGGCGCCTCCGCCCTAAACATCACCACTCAACACCTCTCCCTAAAACTGCACCCGATACAACACGTCCGGGAAAAAGCCTGACTGCAAAACCGTATTGATCTCGTTCGTCTGTGGATTGTAGCGCCGCGTAAAGACGTTCTCGTTGTTCGTCACGTTCTGGAAGTCCAGGAAAAACTGCTGCGAAAAACGCCGCTTCTTACTGTTGAGCTGGTAGCCAATCTTGAGGTCCAAACGGAAGTAAGGATCAAATTGCTCGCTAAAGGCTTCTTCCTCAATCAGGACTTCCGTTTCAAACTGCTGCGACAGCTCCAAGTCGATCGGCGTAAAGAAGCGCCCGCCCGCATTGGTCAACTTCATATCAAAAGTCAAGGCATTGCGACGGTCCTTACCCAAGCGGAATTCCTTACCCGCCAGCACGTTAAAAACGTACTGATTGTTAAAAGCCGTATTGCGCTCAATCCCGTCGCTGCCTTCGTAACGCGACTGGAATACCGAAGCCGTAAACAAACCGTAGTAGCCCTGGCTAAAGAATTTCTCCACCGTCAATTCCAAACCGTAATTGCGCCCCGTCCCCTCGTTGACCAAGGAGCCCACCAACGGAAAAGCAAAGTCCGCCCCCGCGTTCAAAATCGAAAAACTACTCGGCTCCGGCTCCACCGCCACGTCCGAAATCCACTGATAATAAGTCTCGGCCTTGATCCGCCAGTCGGTGCCAAACTTTAGATCGTAGCCCAACACCAGGTGCTGACTCTCCGTAAAGTCCAAGTCCCGATTCGTCTGCTCAAACTGTCCCGGTACCACCTGCTCCTCAAAGAAAAAGACCGGCAAGGGTTGCATCTGATTGTGCACACCGTAGCCAATACTCAACTTTTGGTTGCGCGCAAAATTGTAGATCATCGCCACCCGGGGCTCCACCGCGTAGGTATCGTTGAAGTCCAAAAACTGACCGTGAATCCCGGCATTGAGCACCCACTTTTCGTTAAACTTATACTTCGACTGCGCAAAGGCTTGGTAAAGCGTCAGCCCGCCATCAAAGTCGCGGACGGTCTCCCAATCGGGTTCGCCGTCGCCGTCGAGATCGGGGGTTTCGTCGCGGTCGTCGACCTGGGTGCTGAGGTTGAAATACTCCACCAGGATACCGGTACGCAGGCTGAGTTTGGCGTTGAATTTTCGGTTTAGATAAGAGGACAGGGTGTAGCGATCGTTGACGTCGCGGATACGGGTGACCGGAAAGGTTCGCCCATTGTCCAGCAAGTCCGATTCGTCAAAGTCGCTCTGGGCGGTGGAAGCCGCCACCACGGTCCGGACGTAGGTCCTTTCGTCGAGGATGATGTTGTGCTTTACCCCGAGGATGCCGAGATTGGATTCGGCCCGGGAGTCGCGATTGGGATCGGCAAAGAGGTCGTTCTCGTCCAGCTCCTCCGCTAGGAATTCGATATCGCTCGTTCCGCCAATGCCAAAGATGGAAAACTTGCCGGCCTTGCCATTGGCAAAATCCAACTTAAAGGACAGGTCGCTGTAATTGGGCGTCGCGTTGGTCCCCACCGGGATACCCAGGATGTTGGCAATCTCCACGAAGGAATAACGGTAGCTGACCAGGAAAGAACCTTTCTTATTGGCGCCCAGGGGCCCTTCCACCATCGCCTCCAAACCGCTAAAGGCCGCCAGCTGCGCCGTAAACTCGTAACGGCTGCGGTTGCCCGAGCGAAAGCCAATGTCAAAGACGCCCGCCGTGGCGTTGCCGTATTCCGAAGGAAAAGCCGAGGTCAAAAAATCCGAGTTCCGCAACAGGTTGGTATTGATGGCGCTCACCGGCCCACCCGTCGTACCCAGGGTGGCAAAGTGGTTGGGGTTCGGAATGGGAATGCCTTCCAAACGCCAGAGCACCCCGGTGGGCGAATTGCCCCGAATGACGATGTCGTTGCGCGAATCATCGGCCGTACTCACCCCCGCAAAATTGCTCGCCAGCCGCGACACATCGTTCCGTCCCCCCGAAAAACGCGTCACCTCCTCCAGGGTAAACGACCGCGCACTGATACTCGCCATCTCGTTGTTGGCCTGGTCCTTTTCCACCTCCGCCGTCACCACCACCTCGGCCATCTCGATCACCGATTCTTCCATCCCCACGTCCAGGATCACCTCCTTGCCGGCGGTCACCAAAATATTGGGTAGCGTGATGCTGTTGTAACCCAGGTAGCTGATCCGAAAAGCTTGCCGCCCGTAAGGCACGTTTTTGATTTCAAACTGGCCATCCACATCGGTCACCGCCCCAGCGTAGTCCGCACTATTAAGCAGCTCGATCGTCGCCCCGATGATCGGAATCTCGGATTGTTGGTCGATGATGGTGCCCCGTACGGTTTGCTGAGCGAGGAGTGGAAAACTTCCAAAAAGGATTAAAAGGAGGGTAATGTACCGATGTTTCATTCCGTGGGTATTTTGAATTTAAGCTAACGTTGACGGTACAATAATCCCCTGGATTTGCCAAATTGTCGAACGAATTTGGGTGAATTGTGGAATCGGGGGGATGAATTGTCAAAGGAAAGGGCTGAGATTCGCGTCCGGTCTCACGAAAACGGGGTGGGATTGAGCGCCTGCCACAGCAGGTCCTTGAGTGGGGTCAGCCCGGTCTGGGCGACGGAGGAGATGAATACGTAGGGGATACCGGCGGGCAGCTCGGCCTCGATCAACTGCCGGAGCTCCTCGTCGATCAAGTCGGCTTTGGTGAGGGCCAGCACCCGGGGCTTGTCGAGCAATTCGGCATTGTACAACTCCAATTCGCGCAACAGAATACCGTATTCCTTTTGGATGTCGTCGCTATCGGCGGGGACCATAAAGAGCAGTACCGCATTGCGTTCGATGTGGCGCAAAAAGCGGTGACCAATGCCCTTGCCCGCGTGCGCGTTTTCGATGATCCCGGGTATGTCGGCCACCACGAAGGACTGGTGATCCCGGTAGCTGACGATGCCCAGGTTGGGCACCAAGGTGGTAAAGGCGTAACTGCCGATCTTTGGTTTGGCCGCACTGATGACGGAAAGCAAAGTCGATTTTCCCGCGTTCGGAAAACCCACCAAACCCACGTCGGCCAGCACTTTGAGTTCCAGAATCTTCCACTCCTCCTTACCCGGCTCACCGGGCTGGGCGTAGCGGGGCGTCTGATTGGTCGAGGACTTAAAGTGGGCATTCCCCAAGCGCCCCCGGCCCCCGGCCAGTAAGATTTGCGTCTGCCCATCCTCCGTAATCTCAAACAAATGAGCCCCCGTCTCCACGTCCTTGGCCACTGTTCCCAGCGGCACCTCCAGCACGATGTCGTTCCCGTTGGCCCCCGTCGAGTGACTCTCCCGACCGTTGCCGCCCCGCCCCGCGATGACGTGCTTGCGGTACTTCAGCGGCAACAGGGTCCAGAGTTGGCGATTGCCCCGGACGACAATATGACCACCCCGACCGCCATCTCCCCCATCGGGGCCGCCTTTCGAGTTGATCTTCGAGCGCAGGAGGTGGGCCGAGCCCGCTCCACCCGCACCCGAGCGACAGCAAATTTTTACGTAATCGACAAAATTCTGTTCGGCCATCTTATTCCGCTAACGTTACTCCGCAATGCGGTCCAGTTCGAGCGACAGCCGGCTTTGTACCGCGGCTAAGGTACCTACGCCCCACACCTTAACGGCCTTGGCCAGGTAGTATTCAAATACCGGGTACGTCTCCTCCTTGTACACCACCAAACGGTTCTTGATGATCTCTGGATCCTGATCGTCCTTGCGGCCCGACGTCTCGGCCCGTTTCATCAAACGCTGCGTAATCTCGGCATCGGGAACATCCAACATCAGGAGCAGATCCACCGCTCCACCGTGGCTTTCCAGCAGCTGGTCCAGGGCTTCCGACTGCGCGATGGTTCGGGGAAAACCATCAAAGATATAGCCCTTTACGTCGGGATTTTCTTCCACCTTTTGGCGCAGCATATTAATCGTGATACTATCGGGCACGAGCTCCCCCTTATCGATGTAGGTCTTGGCTTCCGCCCCCAGGGGCGTATTGTTCTTTAGATTGTAGCGAAACAAATCGCCCGTCGAGATGTGTAGCAAACCGTATCTTTCCACGAGCGTGTCGGCCTGGGTACCTTTCCCGGAACCCGGAGGGCCAAAGAGAATCAGATTGATCATAGTAGTGCGATTTTGGTCAGCGGGGGGAGCCGGTTTTTACCAGTCGACCCCGTAGTCTGATGATAAGCGACACGAAAATAAGGATTTTTTCAGCAAGATGGGACCTTTGCTGAAGCACTGATTCAAAAAGGAAGCATTTTTTGAAAATTTGAAAAAAATCGACCGTTTAGTTGCCAATCACTTGACGCACGTAGAGCAGGCGGGATTTCCAGTAAGACGATTGGTGGATGTTGTCGATCACCACTCCCCGCGAAGTCGTACTGTGAATGACCACCAGGCCCTGTCGATCGTTGTCGACCACCAAGGCCACGTGATTGATCCGTCCCCCACTTTTGCCCTTGCTAAAGAAAGCCAAATCGCCGGGGCGGGCCTGGGGCGTAGGAATTTTTTTCCCCACCGCCGCCTGCGCACTGGAGGTCCGTGGCAGTTGGATATTGAAGTTGTCGTAGATTTTGGTCGTCAGGCCACTACAATCAAAGCGGGGACCGTTCCCACCGTACTGATACTTGGCTCCTTCGTAGCGGTAGGCATAGCGCACCAGGTCCTTGCGCAGTTGCACCTCTTCGGAGTTTTTGGCGCCCTTGGCCGCCGTCGAAGAGCGATTGGGCGTGCGACGTGTACTGGTACAAGAAGGCAACAAAAAAGCAAAAATGCCCAACAACATAATCCATTTTGATACGTTCTTAATCATGAAAACTAACTTAAAAAGATGGTCAAAATATTGCTCGCTGTACTAGGTTAGTTAATAGGGTTATTACATAAAAAAATACGCAGCGAGCGTGGATGGCGCGGAAATTTTCCGGGCCATTCTTTGTTGGTGAGCTTTCTCCGTTTTCCTCCTTCCGCTTCCGTTTTGTCTTCTAGTAGCCTAATAACTGCTCCGTCCTACCAAATATTTTAGCAAAACAAAATTTCACGTTTTCCTAACCAATTCCCTCAGCGCCAGCCCCACCGCGACGGACCACCGCCCGCCGTACTTGGACCTTACCACCCTCATTTTTACGAGCCCCCCCGCAAATGGTTACGCCCCTAAAGCGCTCCTATACCTTCCACTCAAATTCGTCCCGATCCGCCAGAAAGGCCAGCTTTTTCCGAAAATTTTGCTGGGCCTCGGCACTGATTTGCAGACTGATCTGCCCCTCCAAATGCCGCAGTTCGTACAGCGTTTCGCCCGCGTAGTCGATGACCGCCGAATCGCCCGAGTAGTACAGGCCCTTTTCGTCCGTACCCACCCGATTGACCCCCAGCACGTAGCACTGATTTTCGATGGCCCGCCCCCGCAACAGCGTCCGCCAGGCCGCACTACGCGCACTCGGCCAGTTGGCGATGTAGAGCAAGGCATCGTAGTCGCCCCGGTAGCGACTCCACACCGGAAAGCGCAGATCGTAGCAGATCAAGGGACAGATCCGCCAACCCCGGCAGTCGACCACCAGCCGTTCCCGACCGGGGCTAAAGTGCTCGTGTTCGCCCGCCAGCGTAAAGCAGTGGCGTTTGTCGTAATGGGCGTGCGTCCCATCGGGCCGGACCCAGAGCAGGCGGTTGAAGTAGCGCTCCCCTTCCCGGAAAATGAGGCTCCCCGTTACCACGGCGCGCTTTTCGCTGGCCATCACCCGCATCCAAGCCAGGCTGGGTCCGGTTTCGTCCTCGGCCAGCTCGGGCGTATGCATGCTAAAGCCAGTCGTAAAGGTTTCGGGGAGAACGATGAGGTCGGTGGAGCCGGGGGAAATGCGCTGGAGCCTTTCGCCAAATGCGGCGAGATTGGCGGGGATGTCCTCCCAGTGGAGTGGGCTTTGAATCAAGGTGATGCGAAGATCCTGGAGCATGGCGATCAATTGGGGGTCAACAAATGGAAAAGGGCGTAAATGAATCATTTACGCCCTTCAAAGTTATGCTTTTTGGAAGAACTACCGTCCTAGTCCGCCTCTTGGTCTTCCGCATCCTTCTGAGCCGCTGCCGACTTGAGGGCCCGCGGAATTTCGATGGTCGCTACCGGAATGGGCGCGGGATTCATCAACTGCATGCCATCGGGCAATTCGATGTCCCGAACCCGGGTCGAGTGACCGAGTTCCAATTCGGAGATGTCGGTATACAGGGCATCCACCAGTGCCTCGGGCGTCGTCTTGACCGTCACCTTACGCAGCTTCTGAACGATCTTACCACCAGCTTTGACCCCGGGGGAAGCACCGCGAAAACGTACGGGCAAGTCCACCTTTACGGTCCGGCCGGGCACCAACAGCAAGAAGTCGAGGTGCTCCAAATCGTCCGTGACGGGGTGGAAAGAAGCAGACTTCAGGATACACTGGTAAACCTTACCATCGATGGTGATATCCGCCAGGTTGAAGTTCGGGGTGTAGACCAAATCGCGGAAGTCCAGCGTTTCGGCGGAAAAGTGAACGTTTTCCTCCCCTCCGTAGATGACACCGGGAACCTGTCCGCTGCGACGGATGACCTTCGTTGCTTTTTTACCCGTCTCCGTGCGGAGCGTACCGTTTACCGCTACTGTATTCATGACAATTATCTTTTAGCTAAGTTAAATACAATAGAATCGCCCTTTCGGGTCGAATTACCAAAAAGGCACGCAAAGATAGTAATTTTTCCCAAAAAAGTCAGTCCCGCCGGGGTACTTTTTGACCTAGCCTTCCACAAAAAGGGCGGAGATCGAACGGTTTTCGTGGGTATTGCGGATGGCACGGGCAAACAGCTTGGCCGTCGACAAAACTTTGATCTTCTTGGATTTTTGTTTCAGGGGGATGGTATCGCACACGATGATCTCGGCGATTCGCGATTTCTCGATGTTCTCGTAGGCATTGCCCGATAAGACGGGGTGGGTACACATGGCCCGTACGCTCCGGGCCCCCTTCTCCATAATGATATCGGCGGCGCGGCAGAGCGTCCCGGCGGTATCGACGATATCGTCCACCAAGATCACATCGGCGTCCTTGACGTCCCCGATGACGGTCATTCCCGCCACCTCATTGGCCCGCTTGCGGTATTTGTCGCAGATGACCAGATCGCGAGCGAAGTACTTGGCGTAGGTACGGGCGCGCTTGACGCCTCCCACGTCGGGCGAGGCAAAGGTGACGTTGGAAAGGTCCTCCTTGCGCAGGTAGGGAATATAGATGGCCTCACTCTTGAGGTGGTCGACCGGGATGTCAAAAAAGCCCTGGATCTGGTCGGCGTGAAAATCCATCGTCATCACTCGGTTGGCACCGGCCGCTTCGAGGGTACGGGCAATCAGCTTGGCCGAAATCGGAACCCGGGGCTTGTCCTTGCGGTCCTGACGGGCGTAGCCAAAGTAGGGGATGACCGCCGAGATATAGCCCGCACTGGCTCGCTTGGCGGTGTCGATCAGCAGGAGCAATTCGAGGAGGTTATCGGCGGGCGCAAAAGTCGACTGAATAAAAAAGACGTAAGCCCCTCGCACGGACTCGTTGATAATCGGTTGCATCTCGCCGTCGCTAAACTTCAGTAAGGTCTTGTCCCCCAAGGAATAGCCATAGTAATCGGCTACTTTTTCGGCCAGGTATTGGGATTGGGTACCGCTGAATAATTTGACTTCCGTCATCGTATGTTGTTTTAACTGAATTTGGTGTAAATGGCTTTTTGCTTTTGGTGTGGGCCGGGGCGCTTTGAGGTCAGCAAAACTACTACTTTTTTCTCGTTTTTTTACGGTTCCGTTACAGTCCTTGGCAGGAGCGCGGCCTCACTTAGCCGATAATTCGTTAGCTTTAGTCGAGCAATTGAGAAATGTTAAATTTTTTACATTAAATTAAAGTATTCTGTAAGCAGGGCTACGCCCGACAGTAATTCAATCAATCACTAAGGATCAATAGTAAGATGATTACCCTATTTTTTGGAGAATGGTGGCAGGCGCTGAGCAATACCCAACAGGTCTTTTGGGGAATCTCGCTGATCTTTAGCGTCCTCTTCGTCATCCAATTCGTCTTTAGCCTCGTCGGACTCGACGTCGACCACGATAGTGATCTCCATTTTGATACCGACACCGACCACGGCTACCAGCTCGACGGTGACTTTACCTTACTTTCCGTACGGAGCATCATTGCCTTTTTTACCTTTTTTGGCTGGACGGGCGTCATCGCGCTCAACAAAGGACTCAGTACCCTGGCTGCCCTGAGTTTTTCAACCGTTTCCGGTCTGATCGCCATGTCCATCGTCGGTTACCTGATGTACCTTTTCTCCCGACTCAGCCAGGCGGGTAACATCAACGTCAACGACGCCTTATTTAATACCGGGGAAGTTTACCTCGCCATTCCGAGCAACCGCAATGGGCAGGGCAAAGTCCACGTCCGCATCAAGGGCTCCCTGCGCGAAATGGATGCCGTCACCGAAGGAGACAGCCTCCCCACGGGCTCCTCCGTCCGAGTGGTGGAAGTACTCAACGACGAATTGCTCTTGGTAGAGCCCGTCAACGAGTTTTTACCCAAGCCTTGAGGACTGCTCCTACCGCGACCGCCCCGCTTACAAAGCTATACTAAAAACCTACGCGACGTCTCCCGTCCGCGACCAAAACCAACCAACCTATGACTGAGTTTATCGTTATCGCTGCTGGTCTGATCGGCCTCATCTTTCTGATGCTAATGTGGTTTGTATCTCGCTACAAACGTTGCCCGTCGGATAAAATCTTAGTCATCTACGGTCGTACCGGGCAGGGCTCGGCCAAGACCCTCGCCGGGGGCGCCACCTTCGTCTGGCCCGTCATCCAGGATTACGAATACCTCGACCTCACCCCCATCTCCATCGACGTCGACCTGCGGGGTGCCCTGAGTAAGCAAAACATCCGCGTCAACGTCCCCTCGCGTTTTACCGTCGGAATCTCCAATCAAGAAGGCGTCATGCTCAATGCCGCCGAAAGACTGCTGGGCAAATCCAACGACGAAATCCGCGACATCGCCAAGGACATCATTTTTGGACAGCTCCGCCTCGTCGTCGCCACGATGGACATCGAAGAAATCAACTCCGACCGCGATAAATTCCTCTCCAACGTCTCCACCAACGTGGGGGCCGAGTTGCGTAAGATCGGCCTGTCCCTCATCAACGTTAACCTCACCGATATCCAGGACGAATCGGGCTACATCGAGGCCCTGGGTAAGGAAGCCGCCGCCAAGGCCATCAACGACGCTAAGATGAGCGTCGCCGAAAAAAACCGCGACGGATCGATTGGGGAGGCCAACGCCAACCGGGACAAACGCATCCAGGTCTCCTCGGCCGACGCCACCGCCAAGATCGGGGAAGCCGATGCCCAAGCCAAGTCGACGGAAGGGGAAAACGAAGCGGCCATCAAAATTGCCCATTCCAATGCCGAACGCCGCCAACGCGAGGCGGAGGCCCTCAAGCTGGCCACTGCTACCGAAAAAATCCAGGCGGCCAAAGCCTTACAGGAAGCTTATCTGGCGGAAAAAGAGGCGGAAGACGCCCGGGCCGCCCGGGAAATGGCCACCAAGCAAGCCGACATCATCGTCCAAGCGGAAATCGCCAAACGTCAATTGGAAATTAGTGCCGAGGCGGAAGCCGAACAGATTCGCCGTCTGGCCAAGGGGGAAGCCGATGCCATCTTCCTCAAGCGAGAGGCCGAGGCCAAGGGGATGTACGAAATCCTGAGCCGCCAGGCCGAGGGGTTCAACCAGATTGTCAAGGCGGCCGGTGGTAATTCGCGCGATGCGGTCCTGATGCTGATCGCCGACAAGTTGGAAACGCTCGTCGCTACTCAAGTCGAGGCGATCAAAAACATCAAGATCGATAAGGTTACCGTCTGGGAAGGGGGCAACCAGGAAGGGGAAGGGAACTCCACTTCGCGCTTTGTATCGGGCCTGTACAAGGCGGTCCCGCCGATGAACGACCTGTTCAATATGGCGGGGATGGACCTGCCCCAGTACCTCGGCCAGACGGCGGAAAACGGGGAGCTGGGTTCCGCGAACCCCACCGATACCGAAACTGGGGATTAGGGTGTGTCTCCACGATAAAAAATATTCGTAACCCAAAGCCCGTCGAGTGACGGGCTTTGGGTTTTACGCCCCCATCTCTCCGATTATTTTTGAGCTCAGGGTAATTTTTTTCCAGAAATTTTTCCTTGATTTTTCAGGGGCTCCAGCCGATACATAGCAATTATCCCCAACTGATTTTATGGAATTTACGGGCCAAAAGCGTCTATGTCTAGGAATTTCATATTCTAGATAGTGGAAATTCTGTGGTATCGAAACCGATCGGAATGAGAAATTCCGGGTCTGGGTAGCGGAGCTGTGCGCCAGCATGGTTTATGCAAAGGGGTGTGCCGTCCTAAAAAAAGTTGACTCTTGTTATTAAATAATATTA
>CALCCH010000366.1 GCA_937899855.1 uncultured Saprospirales bacterium
GTTCGTACGCTCTCGGTGGTTTGCCAACCCAACAAGGCTACGGCTCCCTTGCTCAACAGGGCCAAGACGATTCTGCACAGGTCAAATATTGGAAAGAATATAGTATAGAGTTTTCAACCGAAAAAAGGGATGGAAGTTAATCTTTAAAGGAAAAAGATGCGCCGACGCCTATTTCACCTAGTGATTTTCTTAATGATTTGTGGGTCCCTACCCGCCCAATTGCGCTTCCTCATCCAGTCCGTCCCCCCCGACACCCCCACCGATGCGGACCTCTTCGTAGCCGGCTCCTTCAACTCCTGGAACCCTGGCAACCTCGACTACCGCCTCCAAGTCAACAACGACGGACACTACGAATTGGAGATCAATCCCCCTCCGTGATTGCTGGAATTTAATTTCACCCGGGGCGAGTGTGACAACGTCGAAGGGGATGCCAATGGGGGCTTTTTACCCAACCGCTCCTACCAGTTCGACGGCGAAGCCACTACCCTCCAACTCGCTATCCTGAGATGGGAAAACGGCGGTACCGGTGGCTCCACCGCCGCCGACAACGTCTTCGTGCTCGACGAAAGTTTCGCAATGCCCCAGCTCGGCCGCAGCCGCCGCATCTGGCTCTACCTGCCCCCCGATTACGAGCCCAGCAACAAACGCTACCCCGTCCTGTACATGCACGACGCCCAAAACCTCTTCGATGAAGCGACCAGCTTTAGCGGAGAATGGGAAGTCGACGCGTCCCTCAATGCCCTCCACGCAGCGGGCGACTACGGCGCTATCGTCGTGGGCATCAATAACGGTGGCGTCGACCGCTTTGCGGAATACACGCCCTGGCCCCATCCCAGCCTGGGCGGAGGACGCGGAATGGACTACCTCGACTTTATCGTCGAAACCCTCAAACCCTACATCGATCAAAATTACCGAACCCTGACGGAACCCGAGTACACCGCAATTATGGGCAGTTCGCTCGGGGGCCTGATCTCGACCTACGGTGTGATCGAACACCAGGACGTTTTTGCCAAAGCAGCTTGTTTTTCCAGCTCCTACTGGGTGAGCAACCAAGCCTACGAACACGTCGAACAGACCGGGCGACAAAACGACCTCAAAATCTACCTGATTGCTGGACAGTTGGAAAGTACCACCATCGACGTGGTGGGCGACATGTACCGCATGGAGCAAACCCTGGAGACGGCCGGCTTTGCCGACGATCGCATCTTCGCCATCGACCACGCCGACGGGGAGCACAACGAGGCTTACTGGGCCCGCGAATTTCCCGCCGCCTACCAGTGGCTTTTCGAAGGTTTGGACTTTCCGAGCAGCCTAGCCGATCCAGTGGTGGCAACACCAGCGGTGACGATGTATCCCAATCCGGGTTGGGGGCCATTGGTCGTAGAGGTGAGCGAGAACTACCGCACTCCGGTACTGGAAGTATTTTCGGCCGACGGTCGGCAGTGGCGGAGCGAAGCCCTGACGGCGGGTTCGAATCCAGTGGATTTGGGAGATTTGCCAAATGGGGTTTACGGGATTTCGGTACGGACGGCTACGGGAGTGGTTCACCGGGAGTGGTGGGTCAAGCGGGAGGAATAGTAGAATAGGGATTTATTTGGTCAGCAGGACATCGCCTTGGTAAAGCACTACGGAGCCGTCGATAAATTCGACTTCGGCGGCGTAAACGTAAATGCCCGCATCGAGGTCGCGCCCCCGGAAGCGCCCGTCCCAGCCGAGGACTTCGCGGTTGGCTGGAAAATTTTCTTGACCGAAGGGCCGCCTTAGATCGTAAAGTTATCATTTTCCCCTGTAAATTCCGCCGATATTGCATTGGGAAAAAACACTTCCCGCTCCTTGCGCACCCGGATGAGCAACTCATCTTCGGCGGTACAGCCCCGTTCGTCCACTACCTGAACCCCCACCGTCAACTCCTCCACCGCCGTAAAACGGATGCGCTCACAATCGCCACAAGCCACCCAGTCGGGATGGGTCCACACCCACTGCTCCACGGGGCGGCGCAAGCCAGCATCCAATTCCACCTCTTCCCCCCAATCCACCAAGCGATCGGGTCCCAAATCCACACCAAAGGAAGGAGGCTCCAAGAGGACCAAGCTCGTATCCCACTCGCAGGACCGCCCGTCGCGAATCACCAACTGGTACGTACCCGGAGCAAGCCCCGTGAAAGTGCCCTCCGAAGAAAAGTCCTGCCCATTGAGGGCGTAGGCATAAGGCGAAGTACCACCACTGACCGCCGTCACGGCAATCTGTCCATCCCGATCCCCCCAACACTGCGGATCGTTGGCCACCAAGCTGGCGGCCCTCGGCACAGCGGGATCTTCTACCACCACAACGCTATCGCTACTCCGACAGCCATTGTCGGCATTGCTGACCAACAGGCGGTACGTTCCGGGGCGATCCACCAAAGGAGTAAGACTGTTGGCGGGAGCACGTACATTGCCATCCGCCGTCATCCACTCAAAGGTACAGGCCGTACAAGCCGGATCGATACTGGCGTTCAAACTCGCCTCCCCCCGAATACAATCCAGCACTCCAGTGGGA
This sequence comes from uncultured Saprospirales bacterium, assembly GCA_937899855.1. Lineage (GTDB taxonomy): Bacteria > Bacteroidota > Bacteroidia > Chitinophagales > Saprospiraceae > CALLVY01. Next base: position 2,539 of record CALCCH010000366.1, read on the forward strand.
CCCGCATCGATCGCAGGGCCAAGCGTGTCTACCGGGACGACGATCGTTTGCTCGGCAATACAACCATTATCAGTATTCTGGATGCGTAGGGTGTAAGTGCCGGGGGCATCGACGACGACCCGAGCGGTAGCCGCACCGTTGATGTTGCCTCCCGACCATTCCAGCACGTAGGACGGTCCTTGGGAAGAAGCACTCGCGTCGATCTCAATCAGCGTATCCCGACAGCTGTAGGCCGCGGGATTGGGAATCACAATATCGGGAAGGTCCGCATCGGCCTCGACGACCGCAGTCTCCGTAGCCGTACAAGTACTCTGGCGATCCGTAACGATGACGCGGTAGGTCCCCGCAGCGTCGACTTCCACCACGGCTTGGTCAACGGGCGTACTGATATTGCCTTCCGCCCCCACGACTTGCCATAAGAAATCGACGCCCCCCAGGGGTTGGGAGCTTACCGCCGAAAGCGGGATGCTGGCATCGCTACAAGTCAACTGGGTACCCAAATCGGCAATGATTACGGCTACCGGTGCCTCGTAAAAAGTAATCGGTACCCCATTGGACTGGCTCCGGCAACCGTCCAGCGGATTGACCGCACCATTGTCGGCATTGCCCGCCACGGCGGTGACGTAGTACGTGACGCCGTAGGTGAGCGGCGCCTCAAAGCGGAAGGTGGGATCGTCCCGTACGATCAGGGGATTGCCCAGGGTCGTTTCGTCGCCATCGTGAAGGACAAACTGAAGTACGTCATCGGTATCGAGATTGCCACCGACGTGGCTAATTTGCTGTTCATCGGTACCGCAAGCGAGGACGGGATCGGGGGCCAGGCTACCGGCATCGGTGATACAATCACAGGCGTAGGTCCCGGTCAGAGCGCTTGGTCCGCAGGCGCGGTCGTCGTCGATATTGAGGGCGTAGGTTTGGCCCCGGGGAATGGGGTCGCTGACGAACGCATCACCGACCAGGGTGCCCGGTAGGCCACTGACCCGGTAGGAATTGAGGTCGCCACCAGTCAGGCGAAAACGCAGGATGTAAAAATTATTGAGGGGATCGCATGCGGTTTGAAGGTCGGTCGCTTGGGGGGCTTCGTAAAGGGTGAGGAGGCGCAGGGTATCGCTGGCGGCGCAGGAATTGGCATCGACCACCGTCACGGCGTAATCACGAGGGGCCGTCGGAACATCGGTAATGACCTGCCCCGCCGGGATGGGCAGCGACCAAAAGAAAGCCGCCCCGGGGTTGCCCGCGTCGAGGGTCAGGCTGGCCCCGCGACAAATGGCCGTATCGTTACCGAGGTGGACGGTGGGCAGGGGAAAAACGTCAAGTTCGATGCTGTCGATCGCCGTACAACCATTGGCATCGGTGACCTCCAGCCGGTAGCGGGCGGCCGAGTCGATGTAAATGGCGGGAGTGTTTTGTCCGGTTGACCACCGGTAGTCAAGCCCAGTCAGGGTGCCCTCACCCAGGTCGGTGTCGGTCCCGCAGACGCTCAGGTCGGGGCCCAGATCGAGAAGGGTTGTAGCAAAAACGTCGATTTGAATGTCGTCAGACCAGGAGCAGCCGACCCCATCCACGAGGGTAACGGTGTAGGTGGTATTTTGGCTGGGGTTCACTTGGCGGAGGGAATCGATGGAATTGTCGTCCCAAAGCCAGGAGCACTGAACGCAATTGCTATCGATGGCGTTGAGCAGGACGCTTTCGTTGGGACAGACGATGGTATCGCGAAATTCGACGGAGACGTCACAGTTGGTTTTGATGATCCAAAAATCGTTGAGGCCCTGGTTGGGAGCGGTCTTGTCCCCACTCGCCAGGCTGGAGGAATGGCCGGCGAGGACGTAGCCACCGTCGGAGGATTGGAAGAGGTTTTCGAGGACGTCGCGACTGCTGCCACCGAGGGTTTTATCCCAAAGTTTGGTCCCGTCCGGGGCGAGGTAAAGCAGCCAAAAGTCTTCCGAACCCACGGGGCCCCGGTTGGCCTCGGTCTTATCGGGGCCAATGCCCGAGGCAGAGAAGCCTCCGACGAGGTAGTTGCCGATGCTATTTTGTTTGACGCTGTAACAGTTTTCCAATTCCGGCCCCCCGAAGGTCTGTTCCCATTCGATCGCCCCGCCACCGTCCGTCTTTACAATCCAAAAATCCACCCACTGCGAAGCTTCACTCTTTTGGGCCGATACGCCCGAACGCGATCCCCCACCGATCAAAAAGCCCCCATCCTGGGTCAACACAAAACTTTGAATCTCATCTTCATCCGCCCCACCGTAGCGAAACTCCTGCCGCTTGCTGCCATCCAATTCGTCCAACTCAATGAGCCAGTAATCCTTCCCCCCAAAACCCGCCAGCCCCACATCCATCCCATCCGGCGCAGAAGTCGTCGAACCACCTACCCAGAAGTGACCATCCGGCCCCTCCTGCAATTCGTTGACCCGCTCCTCGCCCACCCCACCGATGGTCCGGTCCCAAAGCACATTGCCCAAGCCATCGACGTGAATGATCCACAGGTCGAAATCACCCCGGTGGTTTTCCGACTTCTCCATCCCCGCATCCGAGCGCGAAATACCACCCAGCAGGTAACCACCGTCGCTGGTGACCAACAATTGGTAAAAATAATCGATGCTATCGCCCCCGTAGGTCCGATCCCACTCGATGTTGCCCAGGGCGTCGGTCTTGATGATCCAGTAATCTTCGTAGCCACGGTTGGCGTCGCTCTTCTGAATGCCATTGTCCGAATAGGACACCCCCCCGATGATGTAGCCCCCATCCGCCGTTTGTTGGGCGGCCCAGAGGCGATCCTGTTTGTTGCCACCGTAGCGGCGATCCCACTCCTTGTTGCCATCGCTATCGGTCTTGAGCAACCAGTAGTCACCGACGTCGGGGGGAGGGAAAAAACCATCAAAAGGAGGGGTGGTGACGTCGCCCGCCACGGGAGAAGAAGTGTAGCCTCCGAGTAGGAAGCCCCCATCCGCCGTTTCGCTCACGCTGTTACAATCCTCCCAGATGCTACCGCCAAAACCCCGATCCCAGGCGGTTTGGAGCAACTGCCCGGCTAGCCACCAGGGATGGATCCCCAGCAGCAGCAGTAGCGCCAGTCTGCTCGCTAGTCGACGGTGAGGGTATGCTAGGAGGCGATAAGCCATGGTTTAACGAATAAGTTTTGAGGGAAAACCGCTGGATTCTCCGCTTATTTTTAAAGCGCTTGCTGTCACTGTAGGTTGTCGATTCCGATAGGTCGGTCGAGTTCCGTTTCCCGTACCATAAACACTTCGCGTGGGAAAGGGTTGGTACGTTTTCCCATCTTTGTGTCTTTGTGGGTTGGCAAACGGTTACTAGGAGTTTTATTAGGACGTGTACGCCTACAAATTTAGCCCTTCCACTGGAGAAAGCCAAAAAATAGCCGCGATTAAAGCCTTCTATCGCTTGGCGGACCTATCCTTTCCCTCCTCCTTGTCGTCCCCCACCTCATCGAGTACCCGCTGTAGAATTCGCGCGAATTTGGGACCGTGCGGGGGATTGAAAAGGTAGAGGTGATCACCCGGCACTTCGTGCAGTCGAATGCCGCCGCGTGCGTACGGTTGCCAGCCCAGGTACTCAAAATCGTCGACCCAAAACTGGCGCTTCTCCGCCCGGAACAGGTAAATCTCGCCGTCGTAAGGCGTAATCTTGTAGCGACCAAAGGCCCGTTGGTTTTTTTGATCCACCGAAACGGCGTAGGCCGATTTGTCGCCCCGAATCTCCTCGCGGTCGTCGTAGCGCAAGCCCGAAGCCCAGCGGCGGAGCCGGACCTGTAGGGTATTGGTCTTGTAACGCAGGCTTTCCAGGGGGCTTTTGGCAACCAGCGACAGGTTCCAGGCCACCTTTTTTCCCAGGTTCTTCAATTGTCGGTAGTAAGATTCCCGCTCTCCCCGAATCGACTGGCGGACCACCGTGTCGAACATCCCCAGCATCGCGACCTCCCGACCCATTTGCCGGAGTTGTTTGGCCATTTCGAAGGCGATCAGGCCACCAAAGGAATAACCGGCCAGAGCGTAAGGGCCCCGGGGGTTTTGTCGCAGGATTTCGGAATTGTAATGCGCCGCAATGGCCTCCAGGCTGTCCAGGGGCTCGGCTTCTCCGTGCAGGCCGCGGGCCTGTAGAGCGTAGATCGGTTGCTCCGGGTCCATGTGTTGGGCCAGGGTCTGAAACATCAAAACGTGCAAACCCGCCCCGTGTACCAGGTAGATGGGCAGCTTCGTACCCTCGGCCCGGATCGGTACGAGCGACTGGAAGCTGGGGGCTTCGTCAGCCCGCAACAGCCGCGAGAGGCCCTCGATCGTCGAGTTTTCGAGGAGGCAAGACAGGGGGAGTTTTTTCCCACTCGCCGCCTCGACCTTGGCCATCATGTTGACCGCAATCAGCGAGTGTCCCCCCAGCTCGAAGAAATTATCCCGGCGCCCGATACGGGCCACGCCCAACAGCTCCGACCAAATTTGGGCCAGCATCCGTTCGGTGTCGTCCTGGGGAGCGAGGAAGGCCGCCTCGGCGGCCCGCTTGTCCCAATCCGGCGGGGGCAATCGTTTGCGGTTGATCTTGAGGGTGGTGGTGAGGGGAAAGGCCTCCATCAGGACGAAGGCGGTGGGAATCATATAGCCGGGCAGGCGTTTTTGCAAAAAGCGCCGCAAGGCTTCCTCCTCCCACTCCACGGAAGACTCCAGCACCAGGTAAGCCACCAGACGCTTGTCGTCGGGTCGATCCTCGCGGACCATCACCACGTTTTCCAATACCCCCGCAAACTGCGACAGGTAAGACTCGATTTCCCCCAATTCGATCCGGTAACCGCGAATCTTGACCTGTGAATCGACCCGCGAAAGGTATTCCAAGTCGCCGTTGTTGAGCAAGCGCCCCAAATCTCCCGTACGGTAGAGGCGCTCCCCCATCCGACGGCTAAAGGGATGCGGTACAAAACGCTCCGCCGTCAGCTCCGGTCGTTTGAAATAGCCCCCCGGCGCTACCCCCACGCCACCGATGTAAACCTCGCCGGCCACCCCGATCGGCACCCGTTGCTGGTGTTCATCCAGTAAGTAAAGCTGTACGTTGGACAAGGGCTGACCCACCGCTACGTAGCCCGATTCGCTACTCGCTTCCAGCACACTGCGCTCCACTTTTTTGTAGGTCGACCAAATCGTCGTCTCCGTCGGCCCGTAAATATTGTACACCGTCCGGCCCCGATCGAGCAATTTCCGAGCAAAATCTACCGTCAGGCCCTCCCCACCGGAAAGGATCGTCAGGTCTACCTTACCCTTCCAACCCGCCATCAACAAACTGCGCCAGGTCGCCGGAGTGGCCTGCATGATCGTAGCATCCACTCGGTCGATCAGCTCCCCCAGCAAAAAGCCATCGCGGGTTTCTTCCTTGGTGGCGATGGCTACCTTCGCCCCGAGAAAGAGGGGTAGGAAAAAGTCCTGCACGGAAGGGTCAAAAGAGACCGAGGCCACACTGAGGATGGTATCGTCCTCCCCCATTCCAATGGATTTTTGCAGGGCCCAGTGGTGATCCACCACCGCGTAGTGCGGAATGGCCACGCTCTTGGGACGGCCGGTCGAGCCGGAGGTATAAATCACGTAGGCCAGATCCTCCGCCCCCAAACGCCTCGCGTCGTTCCGCGGGGCCGGGTGCTGCCAACGGGCCAGCAAGTCCTCCCGAACAAAAACGGGGGCCGGATAATCGGGCAGACGCTGCTCCAGAGCGCGGTGCGTCAGCAGCATCTTGGCCTCGGCATCCTCCAACAGCAATTGAATCCGCTCCACCGGATTGATCGGATCCAGGGGAACGTAAACGCCCCCCGCCTTGAGTACCGCCAGCAGAGAAATGAGGAGTTCCGCGGAACGCTCGAAGTAAACGCCTACAAAGTCCCCCACCCGCAAGCCTTCCGAAACCAACAAATGCGCCAGTTGGTTGGCCTCGCGGTTGAGCGTGGCGTAGTCCAAACGCTGGCCAGCACAGATCAGGGCCACCCGTTCGGGCCGCCGCGCCGCTTCGGCTTCAAAAAATTCGTGGATCAGGCGCTGCTGGGGAAAATCGGTCTCGGTGGCGTTCCACCGTCGGAGCAGGGCCTTTTCCGCCTCCGGCAGCAGGGGCAGTGCCCAAAGCGGCCGCTCGGGATCCTGGAGGATGCTCCGCAGCAGTTGGTGAAATTCCGCCAAGCGCCGCTGGATAGTCACCGCATCAAACAAATCGGTATTGTAAATCCAGTCCATCTCCGCGCCGTCGGCAGTGGGCTTGAGATTGATAAAGCTGTCGAAGGTTTCGTAGTGCCGGGGAATGGATTCGACCCGCGCTCTTCCCGTACCAAAATCAATCTCCCCCCCATCGGCATCCATGTTGAATAAGACGGAAATGAGCGGCTGCCGACCGGGATCACGCTTGACCGCCAACTTTTTGACCAGGGTGCCCAGACTGTAATTCTGGTGTTCCAGGGCGTCGAGTAAGACCCGCCGCGTTTCCCCCAGGGTATCGACAAAGCGGGCGTTGCGGTCCGTACGCAAACGGACGGGGAGCAGGCTGACGCCGTGCGCCACGAGGTTTTGATTGCCGGCAATGGCTTGGGCGGCCGCGGTGAGCCCCAACACAAAATCTTCCTGACCCGACAAGCGGTGCAGTAGGGTTTGGAAGGCGGTGTAGAGCAAAAAGAACAGGGTCGTACCGCGTTGGGCCGCCAGGGCCTTGAGCTCCGCCAGCAAAGCGGGATCGAGGTGGAGCTGTTCCTGGGCCGCCGCGTAGGTTTTCAGAGGGGGCCGCGAACGATCAGTCGGCAGCTCGAGTACGGGGATGCCATCCGCAAACTGGCCCAGCCAGTGGGCCTCCGCGGCTCGGAAGGCTTCGCTTCGCAAATAAGTCAGTTGCTCCTCTACAAAGTCGGTGATCGACTTGGCGGGGGGCAGTTGCGGGGCCCGGCCTTGCCAACGGGCGCGGTAGAGGGCGCCCAACTCCTGGGCCAGAATGCCACAGGACCAGCCGTCCGCAATACCGTGGTGCGCCGTCAACAAAATCCGGTGATCATCGGGCGCCATCCGTAGTACCTTGAGTCGGAAGAGGGGCCCGGTAAAGAGGGCAAAAGCTTCCTCCACTTCGCCCCGACGGAAGTGCTCCAGGCGTTCGGCCGCCACCGCTTCCGGCAGCCCGTTCAGGTCGATCCATTCGGGTTCGATGGCCCATTCGGACTGGATGGTCTGCGTGAGGTCGTCCCGGTCAAAATGGCTGCGGAGCGAGTCGTGCCGATCGACCAGTTGTTGGGCGGCCCAGCAAAATATTTCGAAGTCAAAGGTCCCTTTCAGTTGCAGCTCTCCGGCCAAATTGTAGGCCGCCGCTGCCTCACGACCGAGGCGGTGTTCTACCCATACTTCCTTTTGCCCCTCCGTAAGGGCCAGCTTTTTTTTTTCGGTTGGCGGCGGAGTTTCCTTGGGCAGCTGATGGGGAGGGTAAACGATGGCGTTGCGATCCTCTACTTCGGCCAGCGTCATTTGGAAAAAACCGGCCGTCTGCATCTCGCGAATCGTTTCTTCCACCATGCGGTACGCAAAGTCCAGATCTTCCACTGTATGGGCCGTCGAAATGAGTCCCGCCTTGTCCAACTGGTGAACGCCTTTGTGAACGAGGTAGTAAAAAAAGAGCTTGGACAGGGGATTGCTATCCGTCGTCTGGATGGCGACGATGGAACCCGCGGCGAGTACGCGCAAGGGGGCTTTGGTACGGAGAAAAAGTTCGCGCAGGCGCTCGGCGTAGTGAGCCGAGCGGGCGTTCAGTGCTTCGTACATGGCCGGCCCCCGGCGCTGAATTTCTTGTAAGGTGGCTCGGGAAGCCGCCAGGGCCAGGGGGTTTTTGACAAAGGTACCCCCAAAGAAGGTCACCCCGGCGGGGGGAACGGAATCGTCTCCAAACTGCCACATTCCCCCGTCAAAGGGATCCAGAAAACGGGCCCGTCCCACTACCGCGGCCATGGGCAAGCCTCCGGAGATGATTTTTCCGTAGGCCACCAGGTCCACTTCGATACCGTACCATTCCTGCGCCCCACCGATGCCCAGCCGGAAGCCGGTAATCATCTCGTCGAAGATCAAGGCGATGTCCCGCTCCGCCGTCACCCGCCGGATGGCGTGTAGCAGCTCGCGGGGCTGGCGGTGGGGAGCCTTGGGTTGTACGGGCTCGATCAAAACGGCCGCCAGCTCATCGGCGTGACGGTGGATGACCTCCAGTACGTCGGGGTCGTCGTAATCGAGTACGATCACCTGCTGCACCAAAGAAGAGGGAATACCCGGAGCGACGGGCATCGCGACCGCCTCACCGTCCCGATTCAGCGATCGAACCAAAAGCTCGTCGGCAATTCCGTGGTAATCCCCTTCAAAAACAGCAATTTTATCTTTACCGGTCACCGTACGGGCCGCGCGGACCGCCGCCGAAACGGCTTCCGATCCCGTATTGACCAGCGTCGCACGCGCCATCCCGGTCAATTGACAGAGCAGTTCACAAACTTCCTTCGCCAGCGGGGTGAGTACCCCCAGTTCAATGCCCTTATCCAATTGCGCGCGCACCGCCGTCTGCACAAAGTCGGGCGTGTGCCCCAGCAGGCTGACGCCAAAGGACATCAAAAAATCGACGTAGCGGTGCCCGTCCACATCCCAGAAGTAGGCGCCTTTCGAACGCTCCACCGCAATTTGGTAGATCATGTCTTTCCAAAGCTTATTGAAGCCCGTGATCGAACGGGGATCGGCCATGTGGAGGCGTTGACTGGCGGCCAGGGCCTGAGAGCCCTGGGTTTTGTGCGTATATCTTTCAATCAGTTCGGTCAGGTATTTTTGCTCCCGCTCCGACAGCTGGCCGACGGCCTTGGGCTTGGGGGGCTTCCAGGGTCCAAAGGATTGTAATGCCTTTTTGACCGGCCCGGGCGATTTTGGTGCGGGCTCGCTCGGGCTCCCTGCGGAGAGTGTCCTCGTTGGTGGCGTCCCTGGGGACTGAGAAACGGCTGGCGTCGGAGGGGGCGGAGCGGGTAAGGGCTGTCCCCGCAGCAGGGCCAGTTGTTGTTCCATGATCTGCAGTTGCCGTTGGACGATGGCCTCCAGGTTGGCCGTACCGCTGCTGGGAGGCGCCCCCGTGGGCCACGCCGGCAGGGGTGGATTCGAAAGCGGAGCGGGGGGCTCGGCCGTGGGAGTGGGGGGTGGAGTGAGAGGCGCATTGCGCTGATCCAGTTCCTCGCGGTAGGCTTCGGCCGGCAATTGGGCATCGAGCAGGGCCGCCAGGCTATCGATTTGGGGCGCCTCGTCAAAAAGTTGTCGGAAGCTCAGTGGCACTTTAAATTCCTTTTTGAGTCGGGCCACCGCTTGGGTGAGAAACAGGGAATCAAAGCCCATTTCCAGAAAGGTCGATCGCGGGTCCATCTCCTCTACGGGAATCCCGCTTAGTTGATGGAAAACCGCTTTGATCTTTTCGACGAGCAGTTCCGTCCGGTGGAGCGGCGCTGCCGATTCTTCTCCCAGGGTTTGTGGATATTCGTTTTTCATGGTTCCAAGTACGTTTGTAGCTTGCGGAACGTCCGTTGGTAGGGGCGCTTTTGCCTCGATCCAATGTCGCGTTCTGGCGAAGGGGTAGGTGGGTAGGGGAATGCGCCCCGGAGGAGTTGCGCCGTGTAGCTGGGCCCAATCAAAATTGAGCCCTTGCGTCCAGAGTTGTCCTACGCTTTTGAGTATAAAGGTCGAATCCGCAATTTTTTCTTTGGGATGACGCAGGGAGGCCAGGATGACCTGTCCCTTGCGCTTTTGGGGATGTTGGCGGGCAAAGGTCGCGAGGGTCTGACCGGGGCCGACTTCGAGGAGCACCTGCTGGTCGATTTCTAGCAGGTGGCCAATGCCGTCACTAAAGCGTACAGTCTGCCGGAGGTGATTGGCCCAGTAGCGGGGACTTTGGAGCTCGCCGGGCCGGGCCCACTGTCCCGTCACGTTGGAGATGAGGGGCAATTGCGCCTCCCCAAATGCGATCCCTTTTAAGAAGCGTTCGAAGTCCCGCAAGATGGGTTCCACCTCGTGAGAGTGCGCCGCCACCGAGATGTGGAGCCGCGTCGAATGAATTTCCGCTTGGTTGAGCAATTGCTTGGCCCGATCGATGGCCGCCACCGCTCCCGAGACCACACAGTGATTCGGCTTATTGATCGCCGCAAAGCTGAGCTGGTGGTGCCCATTGAGTAAGCCCCGGACCCGCTCAACCGGCAAGGGAATGCTCAACATCCCCCCCCGGGGAAGTGTCGCGAAGAGTTTGCCCCGCTCGGCAACCATCGCCAGCGCGTCGGGCAAACGCAAAACTCCGGCGATACAAGCCGCCGTGTATTCCCCCAAACTGTGCCCGATCAGTGCCGCCGGTCGCAAACCCCAGGACAACCAGAGCTGCGCCGTGGCGTACTCGACCGTAAAGAGCAAGGTGATGCCGTGGAGTGGGTCCTCGATGGGGGTACTCCGCTCGGCATCCTCAGGATAGAGAACCGCCCGCAAGTCCAGATCGCGTTCCCGGGCCAACCAGGCCAGGCAGGTATCCACCGCTTCCCGGAAAACGGGATAGCGATCGTAGAGCCCCCGCCCCATATTGCAATGCTGGGCCCCACCACCGGGAAACATAAAAGCCACCCGTTGCTCCGTCGGCGCCGGGCTAGTCCCCCGTCCCACCTCGGCACGGAGCGTCGCAGCAGTAGCACTTCCCGGTTCGGCAAGCACAAAACGCCGCTCGGGCCAGTGCCGACGACCCAGCTGCAAAGTATAAGCCGCCGCCGCCGGATCGAGCGCGGGATGCTGCTCCCAATGGTCGGCCAAGTCCTCCGTCAGTTGGTCCAGCGCCGATTCGGTTTTGGCCGCTAGCAAGAGCAATTCGGACCGTAGGGGCTTAGCGGTATTTTCCACCCGTGGGGCCTCTTCCAACACCACGTGAATATAGGTTCCCCCCAAACCCAAAGAACTCACCCCGGCCCGGCGTGGCTTTGCTCCCCGTAGCCAATCCGCCGGGTTTTGCTGGACCCTGAAGGGGCTGTTGGCAAAGTCGATCTGGGGATTGGGACGTTCAAAGTGGAGCGAAGCGGGCAGTTTTTCGTGACGCATACTCAAAGCCACCTTGATGATTCCGGCGATACAAGCGCCCGCATCGAGGTGCCCAATGTTGGTTTTAACCGAACCGATTCCGCAGTAATTTTTGCGATCGGTAAAGCGGCGAAAAGCCTGGCTCAACGCCGCCACCTCGATGGGATCGCCGAGGGGCGTCCCCGTTCCGTGGGCTTCGATGTAATCTACCGTCTCCGGGCTGATACCAGCGCTTTGGTAAGCCCGGTAGATGGCTTCGGCTTGGCCGCGAACGCTCGGAGCGGTAAATCCTATTTTGTCCGAGCCGTCGTTGCTGATCCCCGTTCCCTTGATCACCGCGTGGATGGTATCGCCATCCGCCCGGGCCCGTTCGAGGGGCTTGAGGACCAAAAATCCCATGCCCTGCCCCCGGACCATCCCCCGAGCACGGTCGCTAAAGGTTCGACAGTAACCGTCGGGAGAAAGGGCGTGGCCTTCGCGGTGCTGGTGTCCCACCCCGAGGGGGGGTTGGATGCGTCCGCCACCGACGAGCATCATATCGGCATCGCCGTTTCGCAAGGTCTGGCAGGCCAGGTGTAGGGCTGCGCCCGAAGAAGAGCAGGCCGTCTGTACGTTGATGGCGGGGCCGCGCAAGTGGAGTTGGTAGGCGACGCGGGTGGCGGGAAAGTCTTTTTCGAGGGCGATGCCCAGCATAAAATCGTCCAATGAGCGGAAGTACTGGGGGTGGCTCATGACGTTGTTGACCAAATAGGTGTTGCGGGCGATGCCTCCGTAGATACCGATCAAACCGGGGAAACGGCTGGGATCGTAGCCCGCATCCTCCAGCGCAGCGTAAGCACATTCGAGGTAAACGCGGTGCTGGGGGTCCATGAGGGCGGCCTCAGCGGGCAGGTAGCCAAAGAAGTCGGCGTCGAAGCAGTCGGCATCGTCGAGGAATAGGGCTCGGCGGACGAAGTCGGGATCGTTTAGCAAGGCGGGGTCCAAGCCAGCGGCCCGGAGGTCTTCCTCCCGCACTTCCCGACTCACGTCTTTACCGGTCCGCAAATTTTGCCAAAACTCGCCAATGTTCTTGGCCCCCGGATAGCGCGCACTCATTCCCACGATGGCGATATCCAAGCCACTGGTTGGAGCCTCCTTGGGTGAGGGGGAGGATACGGCCCGTCTTTGGGGCGGGAGTTCACAGCCCAGGTCGGTCGCCAGTTGCCAGGTGGTATCGTGGAGGAAATCGTCGTTCAGTACCCCCCGCCACTGCTCGGCCAACTGCGGCAGGATGCGGCCGTGTTCGAGCAAACGCACATCCCCCATGGGTTTGGAGTCCCGATAAATCCCATCGGTCAGCTTGGTTTCGATCCCTTTATACGGTTGGATGAGTTGGGGATGATAGTCCCAAGCCAGGTGGTTGCAGAGTGCGCGCATCTGGATCTCGGGGTCGCGCACCAGGTCTTCGTAATGGATTTGAAATTGGCGTTCGGCGGGAACGGATTGGAGGAAGTCCCGGATATTGCGGTGGCTCTCGGTCCAGATCAATTCTCCCAATTGGCGAGCCCGGTAGGGATGATCGCGGAGGTACATGACCTGATCGAGGTGCATTTTTTCGAAGGAGCGCACCATCGCGTAGGGATGGCGGACGAGGTGGAGATAAATGGCACCGTCAAATTCGGCTTCGGCCTTGGCCAGCACGACGGGATCGAGGGCGTAAGCGGGGGATTTATCGACGAGCAGTTGGTCGCCAATGGCGCTCTGGAGCCGTTGGTAAATGGCGGCGGTACTTTCCCCAAGCTGGGCCAGTCGATCGAGCTCCACCTTGGCCTCATCCACGGTACAGCGAAAGATTTCCATCCAAACGCGGATCAGCCCTTCCCCCCACAGGGCGAACTTATCCGAATAGGCCCGGCGCCGCTCGTCGAGGTCGTGGAAGCCGAGGAGTTGGAGCTCATTGGCGGCAAAAAGCCGGGGATGTCCCGCGAGCATGACGCGCAGGAGGGTGGTCCCGGAGCGGGGAGGCGCGAGAATAAAGACGGCGGGTAGATTTTTGGTCCGGCGGGTAGCGGAAGGGGGGGCAATACGGGGAACGTACTGGCGGAAGTGGGTAAAATCAGCCGAGTTGAGTGCCGCAGCAGCTTGGCTGTCGGCGGCTTGGGTATCCGCTCCCAGTAGCTGGGCGAGGCCACATGGATAGGTTCGCTCCAAAAAGGCCGCAAATTCGGCTACGCTGGGGTGGTTGAACAGGGCCACAATAAAAATCGTTTCCCCCAATTCCGTTTGTAAGTCATTGATCAAACGGGCCGCCAACAGAGAATTTCCACCCAGTTCGAAAAATTTATCGTGGATCCCCACCGTCTCGATTCGTAAAAGCGCCGCCCAGGTAGTACAAAGGTAGGCCTCCAGCGGATGGCGTGGTGCCGCGTAAGACTGCGCGAGGGCGGGACGTTCGGTGCGGGGAGTCGCCAGGCTTTGGCGGTCCACCTTTCCCGAAGGTGCCAGGGGCAGCTGCTCCCGAAAAAAGATGCGACTGGGCAGCATGTATTCCGGTAAGTGGGCCGCTAGGGCGGCGCGCAAGTCATCGGTCGCTTCGGGCGTCCCCTGCTGAAGGGCGACGAAGGCGACCAACTGTTGTTCCTCCGCTTTTTCTCCCCACACCACTACCGCCGCCTCACGAACCCCCTCCAGTCGCAACAACAGCGCCTCAATTTCCCCCAACTCAATCCGGTAGCCCCGCAGTTTGATCTGGTGATCGACTCGGCCCAAGAAGTCGTAGTGGCCATCGGATCGACGACGGCCCAGGTCACCGGTGCGGTAGAGGCGTTGGCCGGGGGTGAAGGGATCGGGAACAAAACGTTCCGCGGTCAAAGCGGGTCGGCGGTGATAGCCCCGGGCTACACCCCGACCACCGATGTACAATTCGCCCGTCACCCCATCGGGCAACACGCGCAATTGCTCATCGAGGACGTACAGTTGTACCCCTTCGATGGCGCGACCGATCGGCACCCTTTCCTCCCCAAAATCCGGCGAGGTTCGGAAAATGCTCGCGCCCACCGTCGCTTCGGTCGGGCCGTACTGATTGAACAGGTGGGTGCCCGGCAATAATTCGTGGTGCCGACGGACCAGTGCCGCCGGACAAACCTCCCCCGCCACACTCACCGAAACGAGGGAAGGCAATGCCTGAGATGCCGCCCGATCCAACAGCAGGGCGTACAGGGAAGGAAAAGTCAACAAATGGGTAATGCCCTGGGCACGAATAAAATCGGCCAGTTGGGTAAGGTCTTTTTCCAGATTTTCCTCCGCCAAGACCAGGGTAGCCCCCTCCAGCAGGCAGCTCCAAATGAGCAACACCGCCCCGTCGAAGGCGAAGGAGTAGGCAAAAAGGTAGCGCTCCAGACGGTGCTGGACAAAATGGGCCTGTCCCCGGATGAGGTTGAGCAGGTTGCGGTGCTCGACCAGTACGCCCTTGGGGCGGCCGGTGGAGCCGGAGGTATAGATGGCGTAGGCCAGATTATCGCTACGGAGCTGGTGCTCTGGGTCGTATTGGGGAGCACGAGCGATCATTGGCCAGTCGCGATCGAGGCAGAGGGTTGGTAGTGTTTTGGGGGGGGGCTGTGGGGGCTGCTGGGGGGCTTGGGGCTGGAGCTGGTGGGGCTGGGCGGCGGCGAGGAGGATGCGCTGGCGTTCGAGGGGGTAATGGGGATCGAGGGGCAGGTAGGCGCCCCCGGCCTTGAGAATACCCAGGATGCCGACGATCATCTCGACGGAGCGTTCGACGCAGATTGCTACCAGTGAGTCAGGGCCGATACCTTGGGCTTGGAGGTGGTGGGCCAATTGGTTGGCGCATTCGGACAGTTCGAGGTAGGTCAGTTGACGGTCGCGAAAGACCAAGGCGGTGGCCCGCGGCGTTTGGGCCACGCAGGCCGCAAAGCGGTCCGGGACGTTGGGATCAGTATGTTTGTTGCTACCCATGACAACACCGTCTACATCAAAGCGAGCTTCGCGGGGGGGAGGGCGAAACGTATCTTGACTCGGTTAAAAAATTGCTGTTTTACGGGAGGGCCCACCTGGTATTCCGTGGCCCTCGTTGGCCAAATGGCGATACCGCGGGCTTTTACGCAAGCGGCAGCTTTTGTTTTTTGGATTGAAGTGGGAATTTACAGTTTGAGGGACGAATGGCACCCGGTAAAGATGCCGGCCGGGGCTTCCATAAAGGTTATTCACTGTAGCAACAGCAAATTACGACAAAGTCGGGAGCTTTTCATACCCACTATGGGGTAAAAAATGGATGTTAAATTTGGGGGATGACAAAAGCAAAGTGTCCTTTTCTACAAATGTAATGCTGCAACTCACGCAAATAACAATTAAATTGTAGCTTTGCTCTCCCTTAATTTTTGCCTAAATGCCCTCGAAAGTTTACCTCGGCTGTTTATTACTACTAACTTTGGTCATAGGATGCGAGTGTAATGATTCTTGCTTGGAGGAGCAAAAAAAGCGTATCGCCATCAATCCCGACTTTTTCATCACCTACAGTTTCCCCAATGATCCGACGCGTTTTTGCGCTGAATTATCGATCGAACGCGATTTTTTGGATCGGGGAGAGGAGATATTTACTGCGGATTACGAAGAGGAATCTAAATGGTACATTTCCATCCAAACCCGAGGCACTTGTGCGGATGGGGAATCTTTTTCCATCACGGACGATATTCGTTCTATCTTCCCCAGAATTATCAACAATGAATTGATCTTTGAATTTAGTACTTATGTAGATCGAGACTTAACCTTTACCGTTACGCTGGCGGAGCGCTGTGCGCTACACGATGACGAGTGTCAGTGCGAAGAGGATAGGCTCCATTTATTCATCTACAAAACTACTGTAGCCCAAAACGACGTTAGAGAGGGAGACGTCATTCCGGTGAATTTGCAGACAACCTTACTTTCCTGTGCTTGCGAGCGATATTTATAAATCATCAACTATGAACTCCATCCTACGTATCACGTTCATTGGGATAACCTTTCTCCACATACTGTCGTGCCGTAATTCACTGGCCCCTCCCCTCCCCCAAGGCCAAAGGCTCGCCACCAATAGCTTGCTACCGCCAGTTGAAACGCTGTTGGGGATCGTGGATACGGAGTACGACGGTACCGTCCTCATTCAATTGGAGCAGGGGATGACGCTGAGTAGTTTTCCCACGGGTAGTATTTCGGGTACCTTTTATCCACCGGGCGCAGGGAATAGGGATCGGGTAAATATTGGAGCAATAACGATTGGAGATATTACCCTTGAGTCAGGAGCCCAGGGTCGGTATCATTACGGCAGGACGCGCACCGAATTTGAACAACTGGCCTCCTGGTACGGCCGAAATACCTTGCTCGAACTGGGCGAGGTAGCGCTTGGACAAATGTATATACCTCAGAAAATGGTATTGAATGCTCCTATTTGGGATGGAATTGATACCGCAGGGACGCTGGGAGGTGACCTAGAACTCAGCTGGGAGCCAGATCCCAATAATGAGCAAGGTGTATACATTTTCTTCGAATTTGATCCTCGGGCTGGCAACAACCAAGGATTCCTCGAATTCGAGCCCGTCTACAATTATTTTCAGGTGGAAGACCAAGGCAACTTTACCATTGCGGCAAATGAGTTCGAAAACATCCCAAATGGCGCGGCAGTGGAGCGCTACCTTGTTCGAGGGAACTATACGGTTTTGGAAGCCCAATCAAAACGGTACCTCGTGGTGGCCAGTAGCCACCAAAGTGGAACTTTCGTCCGCGGTCATGATTAACCTCAAAAAAAAACTTCCTGAGCGTGGTGCTCAGGAAGCTTGGTGGTGGAGCTGCCGGGATTTGAACCCGGGTCCAGACAAAGTATCAGAAAGCTTTCTACATGTTTAGTTCCCAATTAAATTGTCGGGTACGAGATAGGTCTGGAAACCCACCAAGCCCGTACCTTATTCTCTGAATTTCGCCGAATGGCCGAGACCTTCCATTGCGACTAGCCCGAGGGTTGGTTGATGTGCGACATGCTGTGTATCAGGCGTCAAGCGTGCAGCACAAAAGCATTCTAAGACCTGGTCTTAGGCTGCCATGGCATAACTTCTGTTGCCATTTAAATTGGTTGATCACCACTTTTTGCGAGATGAATGATCATTCCTCGACATGCTTACTGACCAATAGGCTTTCCTGTCGATTCCAGTCAGCCCCTGGTAAGAGAGGGACTTTCGTTAAAGTCCACTAGAAGAACCCACAATTACGTAAAAAAGTTTCGGAAAGCGGGAACCTGGACCAAAAAATAAAAAAATCGCTCAAAAGCTTTTGAGCGATTCATCAGAGAAATTCCAAAAAACAAAATAGAGCTATTCAACCCATATTTCTTTATGGACAACGATACCTTCAACGGTAACGAGTTCAATCGTGTAGGTGCCCTCGCGGATGATGTCGAGGGTGATCTCGTAGATGGAATTGGTGGGCAAATCGCTCACATCGTCTTCCATCATCAGGGCCTCTCCGCGCAGGATGTTGACTTCTTGCAACTGGTCGCCGATGGCCTCGAAGTCGATAAAAAGCACTTCGTTGGCGGTGTCGGCAAAGAAAATATTCTGCAGGGACAGGTTAAAACCGGTGGGGTTGTCGAGGACCAGAGTAGGTCCGGTACTGATCGTGGGGCCGTGGCTAGCGGAAAGTGGGAACGTCAGAATAGACGCGAGGAAAAGAGGCAGTAGTACTTTCATGATTAATGGTTATGCTCTGGTGGTTAATGGTGCTCAAATACAACCGTCGCGGGGGAAACGGAAAGAGGGGATGGTGTCGGGGGGTGTGTTTGGAAGTAGGTGAGTATAAAAGTACGATTAACACTTCGTCTCTTTCCATGACAGAGCACGATCGGATTCGGACTACTTGGGAAAATTTTAGAAATGGAATTTTCTACTATTTTTGCAAGACCAAGCCAGCTTATTTGTCCATCTGAAAACTCCAAACTCATGAAAATCGGCATCATCCGCGAGGGCAAAGTTCCCCCCGATTCGCGCGTTCCCCTTACCCCCGATCAATGTTCCCTGGGCAATCGAGAATATCCCGTAGAAGTTGTGATACAAGGATCCCCCCAACGCTGTTATGCCGATGAGGAATACCGAAGGGCCGGCGTAAGCATCGTCGACGAAGTGGCGGATTGTGAGGTCTTATTGGGTGTCAAAGAAGTTCCGATCGACCAATTGCTGGACAATAAACAGTACTTTTTCTTTTCCCATACCTTTAAAAAGCAAGCCTACAACCGCGGCCTCCTACAAGCCATCCTCGCCCGGGGCATCCACCTGGTCGACTACGAAGCACTGACCAACGAGCGGGGACAACGACTCATTGCCTTCGGTCACTTCGCCGGAATGGTGGGCGCCCACAATGGCCTGTTGACCTACGGGCTCCGCAGCGGACAATACCAACTGCCCCGTATGAAAGACTGCCGCGACTACGCCGAGGCCCTCCAGCACTACGCCCAAGTGCAACTGCCCGCCCTCAAAATCGTCCTCACCGGTACGGGGCGCGTAGCCACCGGCGCCGCTCAGGTCCTGCGCGACCTGGGTATCCAGGCCGGCGAACCCACCGCCTTCCTCCACCAAGACTACGATCGGGCGGTATTCACCCAGCTCGCCTGCGAAGACTACGCCGAACGACGGGATGGCCAGCCCTTTGCCAGAGAAGATTTCTACGCCCACCCCGAACGCTACCAAAGCCGCTATGCCCCCAACGCACAAACGGCACAAAAAAAGAACAACGGCATCAAAAGGGACAACCGGGCCCCCGCCTTCTTTAGCCCCGCGGAGATGCGTCAGACCGACTTTAAGCTCGAAGTCATCGCCGACGTCACCTGCGATATCGCGCCCCTCTCCTCCATCCCCGCTACCCTGCGCCCTTCCACCATCGCCGATCCCATTTTTGGCTACGATCCGGTCACCGAAGCCGAAACCGCCCCCTTCCAGGCCACGGGCATCGACATGATGACCATCGACAACCTGCCCAACGAACTGCCCCGCGACGCTTCGCAGTCCTTTGGAGAGCAGTTTATCGCCTCAATTGTCCAGGAATTGGTCCAAACCGAGGCCAGCGCCGTCATCGAAAGGGCCAGCGTGGCGATCGACGGACAATTGGGGCCCCACTACGGCTACTTGAAAGATTTCGTCGCGGGACGGGAATAATGCGAAAGTGGACGTTTTTTTGCTGTATTATAATTTTACGCGCACCCAATCCGTTTTGTATTCGCCATCTTTAAAACGAATTAACAACATGAGATTAACTACCTTCCTCAGCCTGTTTGTCCTGGCTCCCTACTTCGCTTTTTCCCAATTTATTCCCACCGATGATGGCCTCACCATCATCATCACCGACGGCACGGAAGCCGGTAGAAAGAGCGTCCTTGCGCCCCCCAGCGACCAAACTTTCCAGGCGCCCATCCGCACCCTGGGCATGGCCGACGCCATCCAGGCCGGCGCCTTCCTCATCCGTCCCGAATACGGACTGCCCGGCTTTTTCCTGATCTTCTGCGTCAACGACTCGATCAGCGATACCCAGGGCAGCATCGAAATCAACGGGCAGACCTACCGCGGCGTCTACCGCCTGATTCGGCAAAAGGCCTACCTCGACGAGGAGATTCCCGAGGGCATGCAGGCCTACCGCATCACCGGAACCATCTTCTTATTGGGGGTTTCTTAGGCGGGATTCGCCAGATAATTCAATACATTTTGCTCGATCCGACCGAGGAGGTCACCGACTTCGGCCCGGACGAAGGGACCGCCCGTAATTTGCTCGAACAGTTCGATGTAACGTTCGGAAACGCTTTCGACGAAGGCATCGGGCATGGTGGGCATTACTTGCCCGTCGAGGCCTTGAAAGCCCTGGCTGATTAGCCATTCGCGTACGAATTCCTTGGAGAGGTGCTTTTGTCGTTCGCCCCGCGCCAGCCGCTCGGCGTAGCCTTCCCGGTAGAAGTAGCGCGAGCTGTCGGGGGTGTGGATTTCGTCGATGAGGTAAATGATGCCATCGTACATCCCAAATTCGTACTTGGTATCCACCAGGATCAGGCCGCGCTCGGCGGCCATGGCGCTTCCGCGTGCAAAGAGGGCCCGGGTATAGGCTTCGAGTTGGGTATAATGGGCCTCACTGACCAGGCCCCGGGCGATGATGTCCTCGCGGGAGATGTCTTCGTCGTGGCCTTCCTCAGCCTTGGTAGCGGGGGTAATGATGGGCTGGGGAAAAGCTTCCGATTCGCGCAGTCCTTCCGGCATGGGTACCCCACAGAGCTGGCGCTTGCCCGCCGCGTATTCGCGCCAGGCGTGACCGACGAGATAGCCCCGGATCACCATCTCGATTTTGAAGGGGCTACAAGCCCGGCCCAGGGTGACGTTGGGGTCGGGGTGGGCTCGGACCCAGTTGGGCACGATGTCCTGGGTGGCGGCTAGGAAATGCTGGGCAATTTGATTGAGGACCTGACCTTTGTAGGGGATGGGGCGGGGTAAAATGTGATCAAAGGCGGAGATGCGGTCGGAGGCAACCATGATGAGTTGCTCCCCAACGGTGTAGACATCGCGGACTTTGCCGCGATAAAAATTCGTTTGGCCAGGAAATTGGAAATTGCTCTCGATGACGGAGCGCTTTTCGATGGAGATCATGTGGACTACCTTAATTTTTCATTCATGAACCATAAAGGTAAAAAAGCAGTTGGTAAGAACGGGAATCCCCGTGAAATTTAAAACGAAATAAGATGCCTAGCCCTAGCCCGGTCGAACCCGCCCAGCCCATGAAACGCCTGTTTCGCTACCTCGACAAGTACCGGGGCAATTTGTGGTTCGCCATCTCTTCCAGCATCGTCAACAAATTTCTCGACCTCATGCCCCCCTTCCTCACCGCCTGGATGATCGACACGGTGAGTGGCAATGTCCCAGCCTGGATCGGCCGCTGGACGGGGCTGAACGAACTGTGGTCCATCATCATTTTTCTCAGTATCCTGACGATAGTCATTTTTGGACTCGAAAGCTTTTTTGAGTGGCTGTTCAAACGGGGTTTTATGCAACTGGCCCAGGAAGTACAGCACGACCTACGCCTCGATGCCTACCAAAAAATGCAGGCCCGCGAGATCGGCTACTTCGAAGAGCAACGCACCGGTAATCTCATGGCCATTCTCAACGACGACATCAACCAACTCGAACGCTTCCTCAACGATAGTTTTAACGCCATCATCCAGATGATCACCCTGGTCTTATTCGCGGGCTGGTCGCTGTGCATCGTTTCCCTAGAGCTGGGCTTGGTTGGGATGTTGCCCATTCCCTTTATCATCTTGGGGAGCATTTACTACCAAAACAAGATTGCCCCCCACTACCGCGAGGTACGCGAAAGAGTGGGCGAGCTGGGCAGTAGATTGGAAAACAACATCTCGGGTATTCAGGTCATCAAAAGTTTTACGGCGGAGGATTTTGAGCTGCAACGGGTCCGGCAAAGCTCCTCCGACTACCGGGACGCCAATTTTAAGGCCATCCGTTGGAATGCCCTCTACGTTCCCCTGATCCGCATCTTTATCACCATTGGCTTTGCCGCTACCCTACTCATCGGCAGCTACTGGGTACTCAACGACCTGCGGGGTTTTACGGTGGGAGGCCTGGCCTTTTTCGCCATGATGATCCAGCGCATGCTCTGGCCCATCACCCGACTGGGTTACGTATTCAACGAGTACGAACGGGCCCGCGCCTCGGCCCGCCGGGTATTCGCCCTGCTCGACACCCCCAACCAGATTCCCAATCCCGAACACCCCCAGACTTTGACTCCCGTAGCCGGCGAGGTGGAATTGCAAAACGTCGACTTTGCCTACCAGAGCGGACAGCCCATCCTGCGCAACCTGAGTCTCCACTTCCGGGCGGGCCAGATGATCGGCATCGCAGGACCCACCGGGGCGGGGAAGACCACCCTCATCAAGCTGCTGCTCCGCCTCTACGACGTCAGCGCCGGCCGTATCCTCATCGATGGTACGGATATCCGAGCGGTCGACAAACGCGAACTGCGGCGACAAATCGCCATGGTCAGCCAGGAGGTCTACCTCTTTCACGGGACCATCCAGGAAAACATCGCCTACGGTCTGAGCGGCTGCTCGAAGGCCGACATCATCGACGCGGCTAAAAAGGCACAGCTACACGATTTTATCGACGGGCTCCCGCAGCAGTACGAAACCATCGTGGGCGAAAGGGGCATCAAACTCTCGGGGGGCCAACGGCAGCGCCTCAGCATCGCCCGGGCCATTCTCAAGGACGCCCCCATCCTCATCCTCGACGAAGCCACCAGCGCCGTTGATACCGAAACCGAACGGGCCATCCAACAAAACCTCCGCCAGCTGACCCAGGGCAAAACGGCCATCGTCATCGCCCACCGCCTATCCACCATCCGCCACGCCGATCAGATCATCGTACTGCGAAATGGCCTGGTCGCCGAAAGTGGTACGCACGAGCAATTGCTCGATCACGAGGCGATTTATGCGGACTTGTGGAAGGTGCAGATTGGGGCGCTGGATAGTATTTACTGATCATTGTCGCAACAGCAACAGGCGGACAAGGTACTGACCGTTGACCACCGCCGAGTAGTAACCCGCCGCCAGCGAACCGAGGTCCAGGTCGATGATCGGACCGGGCTGGACCGGACGCAGGTTAGCCACCAAACCTCTCCGAGAATCGTAAACCTCAATCGTTTCGATTACGCCCCCTTCTCCACAGTCTAGCTCCAGGGTAAAACGAGCACTACTGGGGTTGGGATAGGCCCGTAGCGATAGCGCACTGGTGAGCGGTGCCACCGGATTCGCCGATCCCACGGTGCGGATGTCAATGGTATCACAAAAGGTTTTTGCGCAGGTTCGGTTTGAGGTGAGGGTCAGGCAAACGGGGTAGGTTCCCGGCTGTGGGTAAGTATGCCTGGGCTTACAGACGGTAGCGGTCGTTCCATCTCCAAAATCCCACCAATACTCCCGCAGAACACCACAGCCCGCCTTGGGGAAGCCACTGACCACCGCCCCGGAAACCTCCAAGTCGAAGCCAATATCCGCCTCAAGTATCGGACCGTAGGCCAAGGCCAGCATCCGAAATCCATCGTATTACCCCGCGCGGAGGGTCGCTCCCACGCTACTTAGGACCGGCTGATCCGAAGCGAGATTGAGGCGATA
Source organism: uncultured Saprospirales bacterium (assembly GCA_937899855.1). Classification (GTDB taxonomy): domain Bacteria; phylum Bacteroidota; class Bacteroidia; order Chitinophagales; family Saprospiraceae; genus CALLVY01. The sequence continues at coordinate 25,780 of CALCCH010000366.1, forward strand.
AATTTGTCGACCAGTGGTACAAAAAATTTGGTGCTGCTCTCCCGTACCCGCCATATCAATGATCGTAATCGATCGATTCACACGCAAGAGGGCCTCCGAAGCGAGGAGTCCACTGGAACTCGGAGAGATGGGTATTTGACCGATGAAGGTTTCCTCTCCATCCGTATTGACGAAGATCAACTTATCCCGGTTGAATTCCATCGCGTCCATGTCTCCCTCGTCGACGATGCCCACCAGGGTACACTCGGCGGTGGTGAGGTCTACCGTTACCAGGGTCTCGGAATAGAAATCCCTCCGATCGACGCCTCCATTTCGACTAACGGCGACGTACAGTTGTCCGGTGAGCTCGTTCCAGGCCATGCTCTCTACCAGGGGGAGCGCTACGCCATCCAGGGTAAATTGGTTGACGACGGCGTAGTTGCCGTCGGGATCGAGCCAGAATAAGACGGGGTCCTCGGTGTGGGAGGCAATTCCGTAATAGCGACATTCGGTCGGAACGTAGGCCAGGGAGCGAATCCGCGTATGCTCAAAAACCGTCAATCTCGTTTCCCGATCCAAGGTAGTAGGCGAATTGCTAATATCCAGTCGAAAAAATTCATCCTGAATCGCTCCGAATAAACCAAAATTGAACTGGGGAAAGGCGGTGGAGGTGTAGAACAAACCACAAAGGACGAGTAGCAACCGCATGATCATAGCATTTTTAATTTTTTGAAATCAGGAGGAAGGCAAACGGCTTGGCACCGGTGTCCCCTTATCCTCCCGAGCGGAGATACCTAAGGTAAGGATTTTAATGCAAATTCAAACCGGGATTTTCCAATGCGGAGCTGGGAGCGGTGGGTCGAGATGGCTACGGCTTAATCTTCAGCACGGTGGTAGGTCGCCAGGATCTTTTGGGCTCGAAAGCCCGCATCGACGTAGCGTCCCCCATCGATGGCCCGCCATTCGTACACTTCATTACCGCTGACGTTGGCGTGGGTGGTGAGGATATAATTGTGGTTTTTGAAGCTGATGTTGATCGTTTTGCCGTGGGCACCCGCCCCGGCGGTTCCGGTACGGCCATCCCAGGCGTAGTAGTGAGCGGTACGCTCGTCAATGCCGTAGCAATCGCCAGCGTGGTTGACCGAGAGGCCTTTGGGGTGGTGGATGGAAGTGGAGAAGCGATCGAAGTGGGGTTCGGCGGCGTATTCGGCGCGGTGGAGGGTCAGTGTTTCACCGACGACTGCAGGCAGGATGGCCCAGAGTTTGCCCCCGCCGTAGTCGACATCGTGGATGGGCTTGTCGTAGTACATGACCTGGGCAACGCCGTCGGTTCCCATGGTGCGGAGCACGCGGTCGGCGCAGATGTAGAGGCAGTTGGCGTCTTTGCCACCGGTGAGGCGGATGCCCCCCGGGGCGCTGGAGGTGATTTCGTTCCACTGGTCGGAGCCGTCGGTCCAGAAGATTTCGGCCCCGCCGCCATCGGGATCGGCCAGGTTGGACAGGGCCCACACCGTACCATCTTCGGCGATGCCAATGTTGAAAGCAAAACCGGGCGGGGACTTGGGGTGGAGTATTCCATCCGTATCGACTGCAAAGACGGAAAAGTCATTAGCGATTCCCCAAAAGGGGTAGACATTGCCTTTGGTGTTCGCCATGGTGAGAAACGTATTGAAAAATGATGGTTTTCGCTGCGATCGGACGCGGGTGGTCAGATGTACCGGGACTGGTTGCGGTCGATGAGGATGTCTTTGAGCTCTTTGAGGGCTTGGTATTCCTCGGGCAGCACCTTTTTGACCGCCTCTTTGACGGCGAAATAGGTCCCCCGCTCCAATTCGGGAATGCGTTGTACGATTTGGTCCTTGACGATCTGTACATCCTGCTTGATGATCCCCCGGATGGAGGGAATCTCGTGCCATTCCCCTTCGATGGCCAGGGCTTGGTGTTTTTCGCCATCCTGCCCCTGGACGGGGTCCAATTGGATCGACTTGTCCACCTGGGCCAGGTAAACCCGGGCCTGATCCAACTCGATATTCCCCTGGGGAATTCGCCATTCTTCCTGCCCATTATTGACCAAAAATATCTCCAAGCCCTTCTGGTTGATGCGGTAGATAATCAATCGCACCTGATCTAAAACACCCATATTTTAGTTTTTTCCGTTTACCAATTGAAAAATAATACCTCCTCAACAGAGTTAGCGGTAAAATGTTCTTCGGAGGACGCCAAAATACGAACAATACGAATTAGAGCGAATATACTTTGCGTTTTTTCTTGGATTTTGAGGGGCGGGAAGGTGACTCACCGCCCTCCCCAGGTGGGGTATCCAAGCCCTCCGGGTCTGGGATGCTTTGTTGAAAATCATCAAACAAGCGGTGGAGCTCCGCCCAATCCTCCTCGGTCAACTGCCCCGTAAACTGGTCGAGCAACTGCTGCAATTCCAGTGGCCCCTGCTGGGGGTTGACCCCCGGTTCCCGCGGGCCATCGTAGGGAAAAATCCGGTAAACGGTGGTGTCCAACTGGAACAGCTGACCATTTTCGACCGTCTCCTGTAAGCGTTGCAGGGCGATGGTCATTTCCTCTTCCATCCGGTCCAGCTCGCGTTGCAGTTCTTCTTCGCTCAATTGGGCCCAGGCCCCCTGGCCCATTAGCAGAAGGGTCATGATCAAAATAATTTTCGGCATGTGATTTTATTTTTTCTTCCGCAGCGGAAGTTCTTTTTGGATCAATTCGTACGCACTCAGGGAGAGGAAAAGCGCCTCTTCCTCCTCAGTCATCGGCGCCAATAGCTGAAAGGCCCGATCGTAAATTTTGGAGGGAGCCTCCGGTACGCTCAGGCTGCCCACTTCGCGTTCTCCCACCAGCACGGGTAGGATCAGTTCGTCTTCTCCCCGTTGGATTTGCGCCAGCAGTTGGTTACTCTTCCGGTGGTAAAAACGACCGTCTTCCCGGATATCCCCCACCACCTGTCGGTCGATCATCACCTCCACCTTTTTATCGCGGATGCGGTACACCCATTCGTGATTGGAGGTCCGCACCAAAAGCAAGGCGTTGCGGTTGGGTGAGACGTAACGCTTGTAGGAATAAGCCATCATCGGCTCATTGTATATAGAGGTCAGAACGCCCTTGGCGGTTGGTGCGATGCCCTTTTTTAGCTCTTGGTTGACCCGATGATGGGACAGCAATTCCATTTCTTGCTGCGTCCAGGGCACCAATTCCCCTACCCAGGGGTCAATTTCGGACCGCATGCGTTCGAGGTCTTGGTTGATCTTATTGCTGCCCGGCTGAAAATTGGTCAACAGCTGGTAGAGCAGGTAGCCGGCCCCAGCACCGAGCAGGGCAATGATCAAAGTAAAAAGCGCGATTCCAATCATGTCGTATGGCTTATCCAGGTAGTTTAGACGCGGGGATCAGGACCCCGATTTTTGATTGACGCCGATGCCATTGGCCCGATGGTCGGCAAACATCTTACGGCGGGCTTGCAGCTCGGTCAGGTCGTCGGGACTCAGGATGGAGAGATCACTGGCCAGGATCTCATCCAGCTCCTTCTGGATGGCCTCGATGGGCTCCCAGTAGGTATTTTCCGTCCAGGTAACGTCGCGGACCAAATCGTTTTTGATGCCGAGGATTTCGCGTTCGAACAGCTTGCTCTTTTCGATGACGCGATCCATTTCCCGCAGCAATTGTAGGTGAACGCCCTGTCCCAGCAGACTGCTTCCCCCGTAATCCCAGGTTTGCAAGAACCAGGCGGGAAAAAAATGCTCGACGCTGTCCATCGCGTGGACGTGGGTACAGAGAGTAATATAATCATTATCCGCGGTACCCCGCGTTTTGCGGGCCTGGGGATACAACTTTTTGTAATCCTGAAACAGGTAGTACTCCGTGCCCTCGGCCACCAGCTGGGGAACGTAGCCGGGCATGGCCTCTTCGAGCCAAAACAAGTCCGGGAGATTGTTGTAGTCTCCGACGATCACCCGGGTACTTAATAAATGAACGAGGGTGTCGCGAAGTTTTTCCCCTCGTCGATAAATCTCCGCGTATTCGTCGCTGGTTTGGGCACTTCCGAAATCCTGGCGGTACTGAAGGACCTCACTAGCCAGCCCTTGGAAGAGGGTACGCAGGCGGCGTTCCATCAATTTGGTGGCCAGTTCGGTGGGGTTGTCCATAGAAAAGTGAACTCCTCCACCGTAGATCCAACCTTCCAGCCCTGCGGGGGTACGGACCTTGATCCAGGGTTCGTCGAAGGCGACACCGCGGAGTTTGAGGGGGGTGGTAAAATCACTGACCTCTCCCAAATCAGTGAGTACCGTCCCCTTTTCCAAACGGCCGATTTCCTGGCCCTTGACGCCGGGAGTGGCGCGGAGGCGAAAATTTTCGAGGTTGACGATGAGTTGGGTGGGGACGGTATTGGTGGGATTGGGGCGGG
>CALCCH010000367.1 GCA_937899855.1 uncultured Saprospirales bacterium
CCGAATAGTCGCGTTACAATATGACCAACACCGAGGATTGCAAACTGGTCCTCGAAGCGGGGGCGATGGGCAAGGGCGGTGAAATTTTTGTTTTCGATATGGGGCAATCCATCAAGATTGTCGACCTGGCGCGCAAGATGATTCGGCTATCGGGGCTGGAAGTGGATCAGGACATCTCCATAGTTTACACCGGGCTCCGACCGGGCGAAAAGCTCTACGAAGAATTGCTCAACGATGCGGAACAAAGCATCGGGACCCACCACCCTAAAATCATGATCGCCCGGGTGCGGGAGTACGACCACGCGCTGGTCCGGCGGGCGAGTGCCGACATCCTCCAGCTCATTGATACGGACAGTACCGAGGCGGTCGTGCTGGCGCTGAAGCGCTTGATTCCCGAGTTTAAGAGCAACAATTCCGTCTTCGAACGGTTGGATGAATAGAACGGTGGTGGCAAAAGATTGGCCACCGATTATATCGTTAAATGTTGCGAACTGCGTAACTTTAGGATCGTAAATAAAAACCAAATATTACAACACCAAACTATAGCATTCATGAAAGAAGTGTATATCGTCTCCGCCGTCCGAACGCCGATGGGCAGCTTCGGGGGCGCATTAGCCAGTATCCCCGCCCCCCAATTGGGATCGACCGCGATCAAGGGCGCCCTCGAAAAGGCCGGCGTCACGGCGGATCAGGTCCAGGAGGTCTTGATGGGCAACGTGTGCCAGGCCAACTTGGGACAGGCACCGGCGCGGCAAGCGGCCCTGGGGGCCGGAATCGGTCAGGACGTGCCTTGTACCACGATCAATAAGGTGTGCTCGTCGGGGATGAAGGCGGTGATGCTGGGGGCGCAGAGCATCATGCTGGGCCATCAGGACATCATCGTGGCCGGAGGGATGGAAAACATGTCGCGGGTACCCTTCTACCTGCCCCAGACCCGTTGGGGGCACAAATTTGGCGCCAGCCAGATCGTCGATGGCCTGCAGAAGGACGGCTTGGTAGACGTCTACGGCCAGATGGCGATGGGTGTTTGTGCCGATGCGACGGCGAAAAAGTACGACATCAGCCGCGAGGAGCAGGACCGTTTTGCGATCCAGTCGTACCACCGTGCGGCCGCCGCTACCGAGTCGGGGGAGCTGGGGGCGGAAATCGTCCCCGTATCGGTTCCCCAACGCAAGCGCGACCCGCTGCTGGTGAGTACCGACGAAGAATTCCACAAGGTAAAGTTTGAAAAAATTCCCCAACTCCGCGCGGCCTTTAGCAAGGACGGTACCGTGACGGCCGCCAACGCTTCGACCATCAACGATGGCGCTTCGGCCCTCGTCCTGGTCAGCAAGGAAAAGGCGGAGGCATTGGGCCTCAAGCCCATCGCCAAAATCCTATCTTTTGCCGATGCCGCACAGGCCCCCGAGTGGTTTACGACTACCCCTCCCCTCGCCGCGCGCAAAGCCCTGCAACTGGCCGGTATGCAGACCAGCGACATCGACTACTACGAGGTCAACGAGGCTTTCGCCGTGGTGACCATGGCCTTTAACCAGGAAATGGGACTGTCGGAAGATCAGGTCAATGTATTTGGTGGGGCCGTCTCCCTGGGACACCCCCTCGGCAGCTCTGGCTCGCGGATTTTGACGACGCTGAACAACGTCCTCCACCAGAAGGAGGCGTCGGTGGGCTTGGCCGCCATCTGCAACGGCGGTGGGGGCGCCTCGTCGATCATTATCGAACGGATGTAGGCTTCTCTGAAACCCCCGGAACGCTTCCACAGGGTCAAATGCGGCACTTTCGCATTTGACCTTTTTTCATTTTGCCACTTTTTTTGAAAGTTTTTTCTCGCTGATTATCAAGGACTTAGAGGCGTTTTTTGAGTGATAGACGAAAAATATTTATGGAATTTCACTCGCAAAAGCGTCTATATTAGGAGATTTTCCACTGCTAGCGAAGGAAAAGCTCGGTATATTTTCAACCAGCTAGAGTGGGAACTCTAGGTTGGGTGACGGAGCTGTACGCAATACGGTAGCCGTCGAGGAGGCCGACAGCGGGTTGTGCCTTGTGGGGGGGATCCCTCCCAAGCCCCAAATTTTGTCCAGCCCCCTCATCCACTAACCAATG
>CALCCH010000368.1 GCA_937899855.1 uncultured Saprospirales bacterium
AGGCCCAGAAGTTTTTGAGGAGCCAGGCCGAAGGCACGAAGCTGTTAGGCCCGCCCCCACAGGAACATCAGATTGCAATAAGCCGCCGTGGGGGACTGACCCAATTCGCGGCGTAGGGCCTCCCCGCGGGCGAAGCAGCTTTGAAAGACGGGGAAGCGCTGGCCCCATTTTTCCAAATCCCCCAGCACCAGCGAGGCATCATCCGAAAAGACGCCGATCACCTGCGTATCGGGGGTGGGAACGGGAGCTTGCTCGGTCAATTCCCGAACCAGTCGGCTCAATTGACGGCGCAGGTCTTCCAGCTCACTCACCAGCAAGGTCCGACGGTAAGCGTGTTGGTCTCTACCGCTCCCCAGCACCTTACTCAGCGAGGGCAAATCGGCCTCGGTCAATTGGGGCAGGTAGTCGAGTAAAGCCTGGGCGTTGGCCAATAGCCCCGCTGCGTGGTGCGCCGTCAGCGGAATGCAGTAGCGCGCGGCCGAGTTGGGCACATTCGCGTGAGCAGTAGGCAGGGGCGCCTCCGCCAGTACGACGTGACAATTGGTCCCACTAAAGCCAAAGGAACTGAGCCCCGCCACCCGGGGGCGTTCGCCTCCTCCGGGCCAGTCGATGGCCGCCTGATTGACGTAGACCGCCGCGCGATCAAAGTCGATCAGGGGACTGGATACCCCAGTGTAATGGGCCGGATAAATGACTTCGTGTTTGAGGGCGAGGGCCACTTTGACCAAGCCCGCCAGACCGGCCACACAACGCGTGTGCCCAATATTGGCCTTGATCGTCGAAATCGGACAGGCCGAACGTTCGGGTGCCGTGGCGGCAAAGGCCAGGTTCAAGCCCCCCACTTCGATGTTGTCGCCCAGTCGGGTTCCCGAACCGTGGGCCTCCACAAAGGCCAGATCGCTCGGTTCGATGCCCGCCTTGCGCCAGGCCTTTTGCAACACCTGCGCCTGGGCCACGCTATCCGGGGCGTTTAGGCTCGCCGAACGAAAAGCATTGTTGTTGACCGCCGTACTCAAAATGGTCGCCTGGATGTGATCCCCGTCGGCCAGGGCTTGCTCCAGGGGTTTGAGCAGTACGGCGACCGCGGCCTCTCCGTAGACCATCCCATTCGAGCGATCCGAAAAGGGAATCGACCGACCGTCGGGCGATTCTACCTTCAAGTCGATGTCCCCTTCCCGAAAGGGGAACAGGTCGTAGCTTGCCCCGCAGACGATGGCCCGCTCGGCATCGCCCAGCAGCAGTTCGTTACAGGCGTGGTGGAGGGCCACCAGGGAGGAAGAACAGGAAGTATCGATCACCGCCGTCGATCCCTGGAGGTTAAACTGGCGACTGAGGTAGGCCGCCAAGCATTCGGAGCTGTTGCCATTGACGAGCAGGGTATTGTATTCTTCGGCGTGGCGGTAGTAGTACAGGTTTTTATCGGCTACAAAAACGGACGTATCGCTCTCCGCCATTTGCTGTGGGCTGTAGCCCGCGTTTTCCATCAGTTCGTACACCACTTCCAAAAGTTGCCGTTGGTGGGGGTCCATACACTGGGCCTCCCCGAGCGAGAGGTGAAACAGCTCGTGGTCAAAACGGTCGATGCCTTCGACAAAGCCCGCGCGGTAGTAGTCCTGCTCGGCGGATAAGGTCGTTTGTTGGATGCGGTCGGCCGAAATTTCGCGGATGCTACACTTGGCCGCCAGGAGGTTTTGGTGGAGGCTAGCGATATTGGGCGCATCGGGAAATCTTCCGGCCATACCGATGATGGCGATGGGGCGGTTGCGATCCATTTTCATTGTTTGTGACGGGGGTAGAGGATTATATTTCGACGGAATCGGCCAGGGCTTCGGGCTGGCTGACCAATTCGTGCAGCGGAATTTTTTCGCGGCGGCGGTAGAGGGTTTGATCGCACCAGACGTAGTTGACCCGATCCCAGCGCGTAGCCGAGTGGACGTCGGGGAAAAAGCCCTTTTGGGGCAGGTTGGCGCTGGTGTTGCAGAGCATGGGCAGGCCACTGAGCTGGTAAAAAGCTTCGAGCAGTTCGGCCACCAGGGGATTGCGATCGGCCGTGATGGTTTGGAGTCGGGCGGTGCCGTCGAGGTGGCAGATCGCGGGAATTTTGCTTTCCCAACCGGGGCGGACGAAGTGATCGAAAAGCATGTAGGGATCGGGGCTGCCGGGCTGGAAAATCTCCGGGGCGCAGCGCTCCAGACAGATGGGAGAAACGGGGCGGTAGGGCTCGCGTGTTTTGACGTAGTTGAGGATGGCTTTCATCCGGGGGGAGGCCGGAGAAGCTAGGATGCTGCGATTGCCCAGGGCGCGGGGGCCGATCTCGGCCCGGCCGTGGAGAAAGACGACGGGTTCCTGGCTTTCGTGGAGCAATTGGGCCAGCTCGGGAACGGTACAAGCCACAGCGTCCCAGTGGTTAGCCGGCTGGTTGGCGATGATGGCGGGGCCCGCGTACACCGACCAGTCGAGGTGGGCCGATCCGGTCCGGTGGAGCATGGCGGCGGCGGCGGCACCGATGGCGCTGCCCGAGTCGTTGGGGAAGGGCGGAACGAATACCGCATCGAAAAAGCCCGTATTGCGGATGCTGCGGTTCCACTTGATGTTGAGGGCACAGCCGCCGGCCAGACAGAGGTTGCGATGCTGTCGGGGGTAGCGTTCGATCTTTTTGCGCAACTTGCGCAGGAGGAGCTGTTCGAGGTAGTGGTGAAAGCTGCACAGGATGTCTTCGTCGGAGTACTGCTCCCCTACCCTTTCTTTAAAGGCATTGACAAATACGTTGGCAAAACCCATCGGGGCGCTGTAGTGGGCTTGATAGATTTCTTCAAACAGGGAATACAATTCTTCGCGGGCCTGGCCCTTGGCGATGTAGGCCATCACCTTACCCGCTACGGACAAGCTGTCCTTGGCGAAGCGTCCCTTCACCTTAAAGGGACCAAAGTGCTGGGAAAAGATGCTGTAGATGTTGCCAATAAACAGGAAAATCGGTCCCAGGTTTTCCATGCGATTCTGCTGCGCATCGAAATAGTACAGGCGGGGATACATGCCCCCGTCCCACACCAAGATGTAGCTGCTTTCGCCCGCCGTAGCAAAGGGACTGCAAGCGTAGGCACTAAACAGGTGGCCCGTGACGTGTAGAAAACTGGAGTAGTCGTAATTGCGGTCCGCAATGCGGAGGCCACTAAACTGGCGCTCTTCCAAGACGTCCGCCCGTACGTTCTTCTCGCGGTATTGGGCAATGTCCAGTTCGAGTGCTTCCCCCCGGTGGTCAACCATCAGCTGGTTGGTATCCGGTCCGATGCGCAAGCGCGGCTGGATCGCCACGGCATCCTGGTCAAAGCCTCCCCAGCCGTCGATGGCAAAACAATCAATGTCTTCGGGGCGGTACCCGTAGAGGGCCAAAATCTCGACGATCTGTTCGGTATCCTCGATACTGGCGTAGCGGGGATTGTTCGCAATTTTTTCCATCTCGACGCTAACGACCAAACGCTGGTCTTCGATCAGCGCCACGGCGCCGTCGTGCGTCAATTTGAGTCCACAAATTCGCATACTGTTCAATGGTTTTTAGAAAGGCACTTAGAAATCAATGATCTCGGCAGCGGTACTTACGAGGGGAGCTTCGCCGCTGCGCTCGCGGATCAAACGAGCCAGTTTTTCCACGGTGGGATTGCTAAAGATCTCGTGGATTTCAATCATCTGGGGATAACGTTTCTCCAGCTCGGTCTGGGCCTGTACGATCTTAAGCGAGTCGAGCCCAGCGGTAAATAAATTTTGTCGAATGCCCAGACGGGCTACGGAGGTGTGTTTTTGAAAAATGTCCAACAGCCAGGCTTCCAGCTCATCTCCCGCTGCCACGTATTCCCCCGCCCGCAAGGGACGCAGCTGTGGCGAATGCACCAGGGCTTTGCGGTCCACTTTGCCATTGGCCGTCAGCGGGATGGCGGGCAGTTGGTAAAAAGCAGCGGGAATCATATAGGGCGCCAGGTCTTTTTCCAAGCCTTCGTGCAAGCGGTCCAGATCGGGCAAGTCCTTGCCCTGAAGATAGGCCGCCAAGCTGGTCGATCCATCTGGGTCCGGCTTCGCCAGCACGACCGCTCCTTCGACCGCTGCCACCCGCAAAAGCGCCGCCTCAATTTCGCCCAACTCCACTCGGTGTCCGCGTACCTTGACTTGTTCGTCCATCCGCCCCAACAACACGATCTGGCCATCCGGTAGAAAATAAGCCCGGTCTCCACTTCGGTACAGCGGCGCTGGACTCAGCTTGGCTTGGGTCACAAAACGCTCGGCCGTCAGCTCGGCACGCTGGTGATAGCCCCGGGCCAGGCCGGGCCCGCCCAAGTACAATTCGCCGGGAATGCCCAGCTGGCAAGGCTGGCCGCATTCTCCCACAATAAAACCCTGCGCCCCGGGAAGGGCCCTACCGATCGTAATCGCTGCGGGAGGCGTCCGGTACGTCGCCACGGTACAACCCACGGTCGCTTCGGTGGGACCGTATTCGTTGTGGACCACCAGGCCCGGCGCACGTTCCAAAAGATCCGTCAACGTTTTTTGGTGCAGGGCCTCCCCCCCGACGATGAGGCACTGCAGGTGCAGTTCCTCCAAGGGCAGGTGGCTCAGTAGGGTGAGGTGAGAGGGCGTTAGCTTGGTGGCTCCCACCGGAGAATCGGCGCTAAAAATAGCGCGCAGCACCTGCTCCGTCCGTTGGTCTTGGTTATAGAGGTGGAGGCTAGCCCCCCGCAAGAGGGTCCCCAACAATCCGGTCATACTCAGGTCAAAGGCCAGGGAGGTAAAGAGGGCAAAGTCCGGCTGCGAGGCCTCGTTGAAGTAGTAGCGATTGGCCCAGTCGAGGTAGTAGGCCAGGTTGGCCTGGCTGATGGCGACGCCCTTGGCCTGTCCGGTCGAGCCGGAGGTGTACAGCAGGTAAGCCATCGACTCCGAATCGACGCTACGGCGCTCCCAGGTGACGGGCCCGTCGGGGAGGATATCTAAGGCCACGGGTACCGCCGGCAGATCGGGTGGGAGTTGGAACAATTGCATGGTATCGAGCAGCAGCAGTCGGGCTCCCGAGTCCGTCAGCAAGTCGTTGAGCTTTCCCGCCGGACTTTGGGGATCAAGGGGAACGAAGGTCGCCCCAATTTGCAGCAAGGCCAGGATGGCGGCTAAGGTACGGGGCTGGCGGTCGGCCCATACGGCGACGGGTTCGCCCATTTGAACGCCTTGTTCTTCCACGAGGTGACTGGCTATTTGGTCCGCAGTGGTTTTGAGCTGTTGGTAGGTCCAGCGTTCCACTCCGTAGACCACCGCGGTCCGGTCGGCAAAACGCTGGGCGGCGGCCTCCCAAGCGGCCGTCACGTTTTTGGGGGCGGGGCCTTCCAGTGGCGTTTGGAACTGATGCAGGACCCGATCGGCCTCCACGGCGGTGAGTACTGGCAATTCGGCCAGTGGCGCTTGGGCTTGGTGGAGTACTTGCTGGAGGTAGAAAATATAATTGTCCAAGAGTGCCCGCATGCGCCAGGGGGCGTAGAGCGAACGGTCGTATTCGAGAACGATGTGGAGGCCTTCGGCATCTTCCAGAAAGCGGAAGGCCAGGTCAAATTTGCTCACCGTTGCTTCGTAGTCCAGGGGCGCAATTTCCAGCTCGTGCAAGCCGGCGTGCTGGCCTTCGTCCAGCTCCCGTCCCAGCATCTCCACCAGTACATCAAACAGGGGATTGCGATTGGGGGGCGTTTCGATGGCTAGGGTTTCCAACAATTGACCAAAGGGATAATCCTCGTGGGCAATGGCTTGTCGGTAATTCTCACTGACCTCCCGTAGTAATTGTTGGAAGGTTATCCCGGGGGAGAAAATTTGGCGAACCGGAAGGACGTTGACGTAAAAACCAATTTGCCCCTGTAACTCACCACGGTTACGCCCCGCGCTGGTCGTCCCGACGATGAGGTCGCGATCGCGGGTGTAGCGGTGGAGAAAGGCCTGAACGCTGGCGAGCAGCAGGTGAAAGTCGGTGGCGCCTTCCCCTTGGGCCAGGCTCACCAAGCGCTGATGCGTATCCCCGGCCAGGTGATGGACCAGCCGCTCCCCCGCAAATTGCTTGCGCTCGGGACGTTGGTGATCGGTGGGCAGGGAGAGCTGGGGCAAGGTGCCCGAAAGCTGTGCTTGCCAATAGGTCGCCGCTTCGTTGAGCCGTTCCGACTGACGCCATTGCTCTTGCCAGACGGCAAAGTCGCGGTACTGAATCGGTAGGGGATCCAATTGGATGGCCGCATCGGTACAGTAGGCAGCGTAAAGCATTCCCAATTCCCGCAGCAATACCCCAACCGACCAAGCATCGGCTACGATGTGGTGCAGCACCAAGCCCAGGACGTGCTGTGTCGCGTGACGCCGCACCAAACGGACGTACAGCAGGGGCCCTCGTTCCAGATCAAAGACGTGATCGACAACGGACTGGGCAATGGCCGTTTCCAGCGAGGCACCCCATTCCCGCGCTTCCCAATCCTGATAATCGACCGAGAAGGCCGTCCCGTCGCCAATCACCTGCCGGGCCTCGCCGTCAACCCGTCGGAATTGGGTACGGAGGCTTTCGTGGCGCGCGACCAGGGCTCGCAGGGCCCGTTCCAGGGCCGCTCGGTTAAGCGGGCCATTGAGGTAGACGAGGTAGGGGATGTTGTAAGCCGTCAGCCGCTCCGAAATCTGATCCAGCACCCACAGCCGTTGTTGGGCCGCCGACAGGGGATAATCCGCGCTGGTGGGCGCCGGGGGGATGCCCACATCGAGGTTTTGCGCGAGGTTTTGTAAGAGCTCGATGATCTCGGTCTTGCGCGCCCGCAACTCCCGGACCAGCTCGTCGGAGAGTTGTCCGTCCGCCGCCTTGATGGCCAGCTTGCCGGAATCGGTCAAACGCAAGCTGATTTGCTGGGCTTGGAGCGATTGTAAAAATGCTTTGGTCGTCATATCAATAGTTCGTTATCGGAGGCGTCGTCGGCCTTGGCTTGGGTAGCCAGTACGATCCTCAAGTTTTCTAATTGTTCGGCCAAGCCCTGGATCGTGGGGTGGCTAAAGACCAAGCCCAGGCGTAGGTTCAGCTCCAGTTCGGTGCGGATGCGGGCGACCAGTTGGGCCGCCAGGAGGGAATTGCCTCCGGTTTGGAAAAAGTTATCGGTGGTGCTGATGCGATCGAGGCCCAGCAAATCCTGCCAGATGACCAGTAAGTCTTTTTCCAGTGGTGTACTCGCTTCTGCAAAATGTTCCGTCACCCGCATGCTGGCACTCGGGTCGGGCAGTTGGCGGCGGTCGATCTTGCCGTTGGTATTGAGCGGGAAGTCGCGGAGTGGAATGAAGTAGGCGGGAATCATGTATTCTGGCAAGCGCTCACCGAGGTGGGCGTGCAGGGCCGCAATGGTCACCTCGGTTTGTGAAGAGGTAAAGTAGGCCGCAATTTGTCGTTGATTTTTCTCGCCTCCCACCGTCGTAATCAAAGCCTTCTCGATGGCCGGATGCGCGTTGAGCTGACTTTCGATTTCGCCCAGCTCGACCCGGAAGCCCCGAATCTTGACCTGATGGTCGCGTCGTCCGAGAAATTCCATGTTGCCATCCGCTAGCATCCGTCCCAAGTCGCCGGTCCGGTACATCATTCCGCCGTAGTCGGGGAAGAAGGGATCGGGTACGAAGGCCGCAGCCGTTTTCTCCGCCTCGTTTTTGTAACCATCCGCGACCCCTACCCCACCGATGTACAACTCTCCAACTACGCCCTGCGGCACGGGATTGCGGTGGGCATCGAGGATGTAGAAAAAGTTGTTGTCGATGGGTTGGCCGTAGGGAATGCTCGACCAATCTTGTCCCACCTCAGCCACCGGGAAATAGTTGGACCACACGGTTCCTTCCGTAGCGCCGCCCAAACTGATGACTTCCACGCTGGGGAAGATGCGGCGGGCCCGCTCGGGCAATTTGACCGGAATCCAATCGCCACTCATAAAGATCAGGCGCAGCGAAGTCTGGCGGTAGTCGGGTGCGTAGCGCTCCAATTCGGATACCAGATAGTCCATCGTGGTGGGTACGGTGTCCCAGAAGGTCACCGACTCTTCCGTCAGGAGTTGCTGGAGGGCGCGGTAGTCGCGGATTTGTTCGTATTCCGCAATCACGATGCTACCTCCCGCGGCGAGCATCCCAAAGATGTCGTACACCGATAGGTCAAAACACATCGAAGTCAGCAGCAGCATCCGGTCCCGCTCGTCAACCGCAAAACGTCGATTGACCCAGGATAGGAGATTGACTGCCGAGTGGTGTTGAATCATCACGCCCTTGGGACGGCCCGTGGAGCCGGAGGTGTAAATGATGTAGGCCAGTTGGCGACTGGAAATGGGGAGGTCCAAGTTTTCTTCCGAATGATCCCCAAAGCCATCTTCCGCGAGCGGCACCACTTGGATGGTAGCGGGCAACTGAGCCGCTTCCAAATCCTGATCGCTCAGGAGGATGTCGATTTCCGAATTCTCGATGAGGTAGCGACAACGATCCTCGGGATAGGCCGGATCGATGGGAACGTAGGTGCCACCGGCTTTGAGGATACCCAGCATCCCGATAATCATCTTAAAGTTTCGATCGACCAGCAGGCCAATGTTTTGACCATTTTGTACCCCCAAGCTACGCAGGTGATGCGCCAGGCGATTGGCCGCGGCGTTGAGCGCTCCGTAGTGTAGCGAGCGGCCGTGCTGGCGAAGGGCGGTGGCCTCCGGTTGACGGGCGGCCCGTTGTTCGAAAAGCTGGTGTAGGGTCGCCTCCCGGGCGTAGTCGATGGTGGTAGCGTTGAAATCAAGCACCCAGCGTTGGTATTCCGCCGGATCGAGGTAAGCGCTCGCACCAACGGCCCGTTCGGGAGCTTCCAGCAGGGCACCTAGCAAGGCTTGGAAATGCCTCCGCATCCTTTCGATCCGCTCCGGTTTGAACAGACTGGTATTGTAGGCCAGGTTGACGTGGATGTGGTTCTCGTGTTTGCCAAAGTAGAAGGTCAGGTCGTACTTGTTCGCCGACTTGTCGATGGCGTAGTATTCAATGTCCAATTGCTCCGGCTCCTCATTCCGATGTCCCACCAGATCAAAATCGGTGGAGACCACCAGGACGTCAAAGAGGGGCGAGCGACTGGTATCGCGACTCAATTGCAGGTCGTCGACCAAACGATCGAAGGGATAGCTTTGGTGCTGGTCGGCGGCCAGTAAGGTTTGACTGGTCTGGCGCAGCAGGTCGATAAAGCTCCGCTCGGCACTCAGGGAAGAACGAATGGGCAGGGTATTGAGAAACAGTCCCGCCATCGTGCGCAGGGCGAAATGATCGCGCCCGGCTACCGGCGTTCCGAGGATGAGGTCTTCCTGCCCCGAGTAACGGTACATCAGGGCCACCACCGCAGCAAAGAGCGCGCTGAAGGGGCTCGTACCCTCGCGCTGAGCGAGTTGGTGTAAAGATTCGGTCAGCTCGCTCGACAATACAAAGTCGATGCTGTCGCTGGCGTAGGTCTTGAGTGCGGGGCGGGGATAATCCAGTGGAATTTGGAGAATGGGCAATTCGCCCGCAAAGACCTGGTGCCAGTACTGCTGGTGAGCACTCTCCGTCTCCGCTCCCAGGAGCTGGCGCTGCCAGATCGCAAAGTCGCGGTACTGTAGCTGGAGTTCGGGGAGCAGGTGGGGTTGTTGGCGGCTGTAGGCCCGGTAAAAAGTGAGCAATTCTTTGGTCAACAACTCCATCGTCCAACCGTCCGAGATGATGTGGTGGATCACGAGGATCAGGACCTGCTCGTCGGTGCCGTAGCGCACCAAGCGCCAGCGGTGCAGCGGGCCCTGGGCCAGGTCGAAGGGCTGGCTGGCCAGTTGTCGGGCGTACCGGGCCAGTTGCGCGGAGGCATCGGGCGCCGGTCCGTAGTCGACACTGGCCAAAGGCAGGGGCCAGGCACCGGGGTCCGCGATCTTCTGGCGGGGCTCGCCGTCGATGAGGTCAAAGCTGGTGCGGAGGCTTTCGTGCCGTTCGATGAGGCTGCGGATGCTTTTCTCCAGAGCGGACTCATCCAGCACACCGGCAATTTTGAAGGCGGTGTGCATGTTGTAGGACGGCAGGGTTTCCTCAAATTGGTTGATCACCCAGAGGCGGCGCTGCGCATCCGATAGCGGGTAGTGGGTTTGATTGGGGTGGGCGACTAGCTCCGGGCTCATTTGCCGCTCGCTCGCTTCGATCCGAACGGCCAGTTGCTCGATGGTAGGGGCGTTGAAGATGTCCTGAATGTCGAGTTTTAGCCCCATTTTTTCCTGAATGGCAAGGGTCAACTGAATGGCCTTGAGCGAGTGCCCACCCAATTCGAAAAAGTTATCGCAAATGCCCAGGTCATTTTTCTCCAGGACCATTTCCCAGAGCGCTACCAAACTGCGCTCCAAGTCCGTACGTGGAGCCACCCGGCTTTGGTCACCGGCCGTCAACCCCCGCTGGCGCAGGGCCGCCCGGTCCACCTTACCATTGACCGTGAGGGGGAATTTCTCCAGGATCACCCCGTTGTTGGGCAACATGTAATTGGGCAATTGCGTAGCCAATTGTTTTTTCAAATCTTCCCATTTCAATTCCGGTCGTTCCAGTTGGACAAAGGCCTGTAGTTGGCGTTCTCCCGCCACTTGTGGGGCCAGTACCACGGCCTGTCTCACTCCAGCCAAGCCCTGGATAAAGTTTTCCACCTCACCCAATTCGATTCGGTACCCCCGCACCTTAACCTGTTCGTCGACGCGACCACCATATTCCAACGCTCCCGCTTCCGTCCACCGAGCCACGTCCCCCGTTCGGTACAAGCGACGCGGACCACGCCCCGGGATATCCACCTCTACAAAACGCTCCATCGTCAAATCCGGCCGGCGGTAGTAAGCCCGTGCCAAGCCCGGACCACCGATGTACAATTCTCCCTGAACACCCGGCGGGCAAAACGCTCGCTCGGGATTGAGGAGGTAAATTTCGGCCCCCTCAATGGGTCGACCAATGTTGATGTCATCCGCCGTGAGTACCTCTTGAACGGTACAACCGACCGTAGCTTCGGTGGGGCCGTATTCGTTGTACAACTGTACTTCAGCGTTTAGGCGCCGTAAGGTGGTCACGGCGGTAGCCGGTAGCGCTTCGCCACCGAGGATAACCCTCTGTACCGGACTCTGCTCCAGGGGCAGCAGTGCCAACAAGGAAGCGTGGGCCGGAGTCATTTTTACCGCCCGAATAGCGGTCGACGGGGTAAAAATGGCGTGGAGGCTATCTTCGATCGCCTCGTTGGCCGGACGAATCCAGAGGGTATCGCCTCGCAGCAAGGTGCTAAAGATGCTGGTGAGGGTGAGGTCGAAGGCCACCGAGGTAAACCAGGGCATGGGATAATTGGCGCCCGCGAAGTAGTAGCGGTTGGCCCAGCTGAGGTAATGGTGAATGCTTCCCTGGCTGATGGCGACGCCCTTGGGTTTGCCCGTCGAGCCGGAAGTATACAGGACGTAGGCCAGGTCCTCCGCGGCAATCGCCACCGTGGGATTGGCCAGATCGGAGTCGCCGCTAATTTCATCTTCCAGAAGCGCCATGCCACCTTGGTAAAAGAGGGTCACGTCGAACATCCGCATGGTATCGGTCAGCAGTAGATCTACTCCAGCCTCCTCCAAGATCAGACGCAGTCGGGCCTCTGGCCATTGTGGATCGAGGGGTAAAAAGGCCGCTCCACTTTTGAGGATGCCCAGCAGGGCCACCAGCAGGGCTGGCGAACGATCGGTCAGTACGGCGACGAGTCGATCGCTGGTCACGGTGTGCTGCGTAAGGAGTTGTTGAGCGAGTCGATTGGCGGCTTGATTGACTTGAGCGTAGGTATAGCTTTGCTCGCCGTAGCGGAGGGCCGGCGCTGCGGGCTGGCGCGCCACCACCGCTTCAAAGGCTTGCGCAATACTCCGGAAGGCCCGGGTATCGGTGGATAGCGTCGTCCCCCAGTCGAGCAGTTGTTGTTGCTCCTTCTCCCCGATCAGATCGATCCTGGCAAGGGACTGTACCTCCTCCCGGACCACTTGATCCAGGAGCTTTTGGTACCAGCCCAGCCAGCGTTCCACCTGCGTGGCTCGGAACAAACTTGCGTTGTACTCTAGGTAAAGGCTTCGTTCCTCCTCGTTGTCGATAAAGCGGAAGGCCAGGTCAAATTTGGCGCTGGTACTGCCCAATTCCAATCCTTCGAGCTGGACGCCGGGTAGCTGGGGATGGGGAGCGTCCAGATCAGCGCTCAATTGCTCGACCAGTACATCGAAGAGGGGCGTACGACCCGTATCCCGACTGAGGTCCAGCAGGTCCACCAACTCGTCGAAGGGAAAATCGCGGTGTTCAAAGGCCGCTTGTAAACTATCGTGTACTCGTCGGGCCAGGCTGTGGAAGTCTCGCTGGCCGTGTACTTGCGTACGTAGGGGCAAGGTATTGACGTAGAAACCAATCTGTCCAGCGAGTTCGGCCCGTTGGCGCCCCGCGATGGTGGTTCCCACGATCAGGTCCTCCTGGCCGGTCAGGTGATACAGTAAGGTTTTGACACTTGCCGTAAGTACGGCAAAAAGGCTGATTTTTTGTGCCGTGGCAACACGCTCCAAGGCAGCGTACTGAGCGGTGCTCAGTACCAATTTTTGTCGCGCTCCGACCGGATGCAGTTGGGCCGAGCGGTTTTGATAGGTGGGCAACTCCAGCTTGGGCAGCTCCCCGGAGAGGTGGTCCAGCCAGTAGTCACGCGCCGTTTGCCAGCGGTCGGATTCCAGCTGCTCCAGGGTCCAGGTGGCGTAGTCGCGGTACTGAATGGGCAGGGCTTCCCGAGTTGGGGCTTGGCCTTGCAGTTGAGCGGTATAATTTTCGATCCACTCGTCGATCAGTATTTTGAGGGACCAAGCATCCGCAATGATGTGGTGAATTTTCAGTAGGATCAGGTGGCGATCCGCAGCGGTCGTCCACCGGTGTATTTGCAGGAGGGGCTCCTCCGCCAGGTCGAAGGGTGTCGCGGCGATGGCCGGGAGGTCTTGTTCCAACACTTGCGCCTCGTCCGAGGCTTCGTGGTGGTACAGCGGAAGGGCTTCCGGTCCGATCTCGCGAATAATTTGCCGACCCCCTTGGCCAACGGTAATGAAATTGGTCCGCAGCGCTTCGTGCCGTTGGAGCAGTTGGTGCAAGGCCGCACTCAGGGCCTCCGCATCCAGGGGACCTCGCCAGGTAAAGGCTTGGGTAATGTTGTAAGCATTGGCCTGGCGGGCAATCTGGGAGAGGAGCCACAGGCGCCGCTGACCGGGTGAGAGTGGATAATCCTCAGCGGTCGGTGCCGGTACAATCGCCGGTTTGGCGGTCGACTCCAGAGCGCCCAGATAAGCGGCCATGCTGCGAATGGTGGGGTAGCGGAAGAAGTCGGCGAAGGCCACTTCCTTGGACCAGTGGCGGTGGATGAGGGCTTGGACCCGAATTGCCTTGAGCGAGTGACCACCGGCTTGGAAGAAATCGGTGGTACAGCTAAGGTTCTCCCGTTCGCGCACTTCGGCCCAGATGTGGTGGAGGGCACGTTCGTCGTCGGTTTCGGGAGCGGCGGGGGTCTCCGTCGTCGTGGAGTCGGTTTCGGTCCATTCACACTCCTGGAGGGTTCGGCGGTCGATCTTGCCCGTAGCGGTGAGGGGCAGTTCGTCCAGTAGGTGCAGGCGGTCGGGAATCATGTAGGCGGGCAGGCGGGTGGCCAGGGCCGTTTGGATCGCCTCCGGCTGGAGGGCGGCCACCGTTTCGGGAAGGATAAAGGCCGCAAGCAGTTTGCGGTTTTCTCCCTCCGACTGCAGCACCACCGCAGCGCGTTTGACCCCCACTACTCGGGCGAGGACTTCCTCCACCTCGGACAGCTCAATCCGCTGTCCCCGAATCTTCACCTGATGGTCCTTGCGACCAAAGAATTCAATGTTGCCATCCTGGGTGTAGCGCCCCAGATCCCCCGTCCGGAACATCCGTATCTGACCCGTTTGGAAGGGATCCGTACCAAAGCGCTCCGCCGTCAATTCGGCATTGACGATGTGCCCCCTACTCGCCCCGGGCCCGCTGAGGTAGAGCTCGCCCTTGATGCCTGCGGGACACAGTTGGCCCCTTTCGTTGAGGATGTAAATGCGCGTATTGGGCAGGGGCCGACCAATGGAGATGCTGCTCCCCGTGGGCAATTCGCGCATCAGGTGCTGGCTGATGATATCGGAAGCTTCGGTAGGTCCGAAGGCATTCATTACGGGCACCCCGGGCAAGAGGGCAAACCAGCGTTCGACCATTCCCCGTTGCAGTATCTCTCCCGCCGAAATCAGGCAGTCCAGTGGCACCGCCGCTACCAGGGCCGGATCGTTTTCCAGTACCGTAAGCAGTTCCACCAAGTAAGAGGGTACCACCTGGAGGATGCGTACTCCGTGCGTTTGCATTTGCCGAACCAACTGGCGCGGCTGTAGCACGACTTCCCGGGGGTAAACCCGGGTGGTTCCACCCACCAACAAGGCCGTCAGGGCCTGCCAAATCGCCACGTCAAAGCTGATCGAAGCGGTGAGGGCAATGGTGGTATTTTCGTCGAGCGCGAGGCTTTCGATTTTTGTATAAAAGTGGTTGAGGATGCCTTTTTGCTCCACCATGGCTCCCTTGGGCAAACCAGTACTGCCCGACGTAAAGAGTACGTAGGCCAACGCCTCACTGTCTCCCCACTGGGGCAAATCGTCGGTCGCCAGGTTGGCCCATTCCGCCCGCTGCCGCTGTACATCAAACTGGGCTACGGGCAGGGCCTTATCCACATCACCATCGTAGCAGAGTACCAGCTTGGCCGCCGCCGTATCGAGCATGTAGTGGATGCGTTCCGCCGGCAACTGCCGATCGATGGGTAGGAACGCGGCGCCCGCCTTGAGGATACTCAGCATGGCGATGACGTACCACTCCGAACGATCGAGGTGGATGCCCACCACGTCACCCGCTTGCACCCCGTGCTGGTCCCGCAAGCAGCGCGCAAGCTGATTGGTCAAGGTCCGCAATTCGGCGTAGCGGTACTGTCGCTCTCCGCAGGCCAGTGCGACCCGGTCGGCGTGTGCGCTAGCCGACTGATCAAACAGGGCCGCAATCGTTTGCTCCGTGGGATAATCGCGGGGTGCGGCACTGGCGCGGGCCACTACCGCTTGGGTAGCGGCGGGGTCGAGCAGGGCTACTTCTCCGATGGGCTGCGTTGGCGTCTCGCGCAAGGAGCGCAATATATTTTGGTAATAGTGCAGGAGATTTTGAATCGTAGCGGCGTCAAAAAGGTCGGTGTTGTATTCCAAGGCCAGTTCGATGCCCTCGGCTTGTTCGGTAAAGAAAAAGCCCAGGTCAAACTTACTGACCGGATTCGACAGCTCGTAGCCTTCCGTCGTCACGCCCCGCAATTGCAATTGCTGTCGGGGATCATCTTCCCGCGCCTTGAGTTGTACCCACACGTCGAAGAGGGGCGAACGACTCGGATCGCGTTTGAGATCCAATTGTTCCATCAGAGCATCAAGGGGAAAATCCGAATGGTGGAAAGCTTCCAGGGTGCTTTGTTTTACCGTGTCGAGCAGTTGGGCAAAGTTGTCGTCGGCAGCCACCCGATTGCGAATCAGGAGCGTACGGACGTAGAAGCCAATTTGATCGGCCAGCTCCAGCTCGGTACGGCCCGCAAAGGGCGTGCCCACGATGAGGTCTTCCTGCCGGGTAATGGCGAAGAGCAAGACCTTGACGCTGGCCAGAAGGGTGATGTAGGTGGTAGCACCAGTCGCCTGCCCCCGCTCCAGTAGGGGCGCTATCTCCGCGGGGGAGAGCAGTATTCCCGCTCTTGAGCCCGCAAAGGTTTGCTGGGCCGGACGTGGTCGATCGAAGGGCAAATCCAAGACGGGAAGGTGCCCGCCGAGTTTTTGCCGCCAGTAGGTGCCCTGTTCCTCCATACTGCCCTCGTCGAGTTGGGCTTGCATCCAGTGCGCGTAGTCTTTGTACTGAAGACGCAGGGGCTGGAGAGGGGAATTTCCGGTTTGTAGGACATTGTAAGCCGTCGTCAAATCGCGCAGCAATACGGGGATGGACCAGTCATCCATCGTGATGTGGTGGAGTATAATTTGTAGAACGTACTCCGCCTCCGCGACTTGCCACACTTGGGCCCGAATCAGGGGATCGCGGGCCAGGTCGAAGGGCTGGGCCAGGGCCTCCAGCAATTGCGCGTGGCAGGTAGCCTCCGCTTGGGCATCCGCTTGCAGGTCTACCCATTCCAAGCGGAAGGCAAAATCAGCGATAGCGTGTATTTGTTGTCGAGGTTGACCGTCGGGAGCGATAAAATTGGTCCGTAAAATTTCGTGGCGGTCAATGAGGGTCAACAGCGCCTTTTCCAAGGTCGAACGATCGACCGCTCCCCGTAGGCGCAGGGGACCTCCTACGTTGTACGCCGCTCCGGTAGCTCGGAATTGTTCCATCACCCACAGTCCGCGCTGGGCGGGCGACAGGACGTAATCCGCCGCCGGGGGAATGGCTTGCAGTGGACGTTTGGTTTCGTTTGGTGCCGCCACCAGGAGGGTATCCAGGTGTTGGGCGAAGGTGGCGATGGTGGGATAGAGGAAAAAGTCTCGGAAGGACAGTTTGACTTCCCACTGCTGTTGGATACGCCCTTGCAGACGAATGGCCTTGAGCGATTGTCCGCCGATGCGGAAAAAGTCCTCGTCGGTACCGATGGGTTCGCGTTGCAAAATGGCCTGCCAGATGGTTTGGAGGGCCGTTTCGGTGGCGGTGCGGGGGGCGCGGTATTCGCGTTGGGGAGTGGTGGTATTCACCGTGCGTTCGGCTAGGGCCCGCCGGTCGATTTTACCCGCCGGGGTGAGGGGGAAGCGGTCGAGCAACTCAAAGCGGTCGGGAATCATGTAGGGGGGCAAGTGCTGGGACAGTTGGTCTTCGATTCCAATGGGGTCGCACTGCTGGTCCGGGTTCGGGTGGAAGTAAGCGTGGAGCCAATCCTCTCCCGTCGTTTCCCGACGTACGATGACCGCCGCTTCCAGCACGCCATCCAGTTGAACCAATTGCTCTTCGATTTCTCCCAACTCAATCCGGTAGCCCCGGATCTTGACCTGGTGGTCCTTGCGACCAAAAAATTCCAAGTGCCCATCCGCCCGGTAGCGGCCCAGGTCACCGGTCCGGTACAAGCGTACGCCCGGCGCCCCGAAGGGATCCGTCGCAAACACCGCCGCCGTCTTCTCCGGGTCGCGGAGGTAACCCCGACCCACGCCGACACCGGCGACACAAATCTCGCCTTTGATCCCCACCGGACACAGTTGATCCGATTGGTCGAGTACGTACACCCGTAGGTTGCGTAGCGGTTGACCGATGGATACGTTTGGCGTAGCGGGTGGCGTATGGAAAATTGCGTGGGTGATATCGTCCGAAGCTTCGGTGGGTCCGTAGACGTTGCCCAGTGGAATATCGGGATAACGCGCAAACCAACGTTCCACCAAATTTTTCTTTAGGGTTTCCCCCGTCGCCACCAGGTACTGCAAACCGTCGAGGTGCCGTAGGTTGCCCCCCGTTTCGAGCAGGAGCAATTCGTTGAGGTAAGAAGGGACGACTTCGAGCAGGTTGACCCGGTCCGTCTGCAGTTGTTGCAACCACTGGCTTGCCTCTAGCACACATTGCTGGGGATAGACGATGGTTTGTCCTCCGTAAAGCAGGGCGGCTAATCCCTGCCAGATGGAGATGTCGAAGCTGATCGAGGCGTTTTGGGCCAGGATGGTATCCTCATCAATCGCAAAGTCTTCCACCTTGGCGAGGAGGTGATTGAGCAAGCCGCGGTGCTCGACGGTAGCGCCTTTGGGTTTACCCGTGGTTCCCGAAGTAAAAATGACGTAGGCCAATTGGGCGGGGTCAATCATCCGCCCCAAATTTTCCGCTGGCTGGTTGGCAAGGTCCACCTCATCCAGTACGAGCTGGGGCACTTCGGTAAAGGCCGTATCCGGCGCCCGATCGCAGACCAACAACTGAGCCTGAGCTTTCTCTAACATGTAGGCGATCCGAGCCGGAGGCAATTGCCGGTCGATGGGGAGACAGGCCGCACCCGTTTTGAGTACCGCCAGTACACTGTACCAGTAGGTATCGGAGCGATCCATCATCAGCGCCACGACTTGGTCCGCCGCCAGTTCGGTCCGACTCAACAGCAATTGAGCCAGGCGGTTGGCAGTGGCATTGAGCTCCCCGTAGGAATACTGCCGGTCCCCGCAGCGCAGGGCCGGGCGATCGGGATGCTGCTCAGCGCGCGCCTCCCATTGTTGGATGACCGTGGCGTCTGGCAGCTCCACTCGGGGACCACTCATCAATTGGAGCAGGTCCCCACGGGCCACCTCATTTAAGAGGGAAAGTTGACACAGCTCGTCCTCGGGCCGTTCGACCAGTTGGTGGAGGAAATGCGCAAAGTAATCGGCCAGGCGTTCGAGGGTTGCGCGCTGGAAGAGGTGGCGGTTGCCCTCCAGTTTGAGGTCGAGTCCCCGTTCGGTTTCGGTAAAGTAAAAGGCCAGTTCAAATTTGGTGGAGTCGCTGGCGGGGGTGATGTCCTCCAGCTGTAATCCGTCGAGCAATTCGGTCTCCTGCGCCTCACTCGTTTTTTCCATCAACTGGACCCAATGGTCAAAGATGGGAGAACGGCTGAGATCGGGGGGCAGGTTCAGGGATTCGACCAGTTGGTCGAAGGGGTAGTCCTGATGCTCGTGTCCTTCCAGCAGATCCGCCTGGACTTGCCGGAGCAGTTGACTAAAGGTGAGGCCCGGGTTCAGTTGTGCCCGCAGGGCCAGGGTATTGACGTAAAAGCCAATTTGTTTTTGGAGTTGAAAATGTTGGCGCCCCGCCACGGCGGTACCCAGGATCAAATCGGATTGACCGGTCAGCCGGTGGAAGAAGGCGAAGACGGTACTGCTGAGTACCGCAAAGAGCGTAGCTTGCTGGTTTTTTCCCAGGGCTTGTAGAGCTTGCAGCAGGGAGTATCCCAAGGAACGATCCAGGCTTTGGCCTTCGTAGCGTTGAATCTGCGGGCGGGGAGCATCGGTGGCCAGATCCAGCCGGGGGATGGGGCCCGCAAAGCGATTCCGCCAGTACTGGGCGGCCGCTTCGTAAGCCGCACTTTGCTGGTGTTGGTTTGACCAGTGGGCAAAATCCTGGTACTGGATATCGAGGGGTGACAAGTCCGCTTCCGTACCGTTTTGCAACTGGCGATAGTAAAAACTGATTTCCTCTTGGAGTACATTGACCGACCACTCATCGGCGATGATGTGGTGCAAATTGAATAGCAACAGGCTTTGTGCCGTTCCCATCCGCCACAGGCGAACGCGGAACAAAGCATCCTGCTCCAAATCGAAGGGACGTTCGTTTTCCCGAAGTAGCGCAGCGTAAACCTCTTCCTCCGCCATCCCTTCCACTTCGTAATGCGCCCAGTCAAGCGTCACTGCTTCCCGAATCCACTGGCGTACCTCCTCCCCTTCCAGACGGTAATTGCTCCGTAGGATATCGTGGCGGCGCCACACCTTTTCCAGGGCCGCCACAAAGTGCTCCAGGTGCAGTGCCCCCCGCAGTCGGTAGGCACCGTAGACGTGATAGGCATTGCTCTCCCGACTGAGGTTGTCGAGGGCCCACATCCGACGCTGGGCCGAGGATAGGGCGTAGTGCTCCGCCACCTCTACCGGTACCATTTGCTCGGCCGTGGTACTTTCCTGGCTCGCCACAATCTCGGCGAGCTTGGCGATGGAGGGCGCGTTGAAAAGGTCCTGTAGTTTTAACCGAACCCCCAGCCGCTCTTCCACCAGCATCAGCAATTTGACCCCGAGTAAAGAATGTCCGCCCAGGGCAAAGAAATCTTGATGGATACCCAGTTGTTGGACCGGTAACAATTCCCGCCAAATCTCAGCGAGGGCCCGTTCGCCAGCGTTGCGCGGCGCCACCACGGCCGTACTTTCCACCTCCGATTGGGGCAGTCCGTAGGCCACCAGGGCCTTCTTGTCCACCTTCCCGTTGACGGTCAGGGGGAGCGCGGCGTGCTTTTGCCAGTAGCTGGGCATCAGATAGTCCGGCAGTTGTTGGGACAGCTCTTGCTTGAGGGCCTCCATACGGCTTCCGCTCTCCAGCACCACCTGGGCCACCAGTGCTTTTTGTCCCGCCACTTCGTTGACCGTCACCGCAGCGGCCCGGACCCCCGGCAATTGCGATACGGCCGCCTCTACCTCACCCAGTTCGATGCGGTAACCCCTTACCTTTACCTGCTCGTCCCGACGACCGCGGTACTGCAAGCGACCGTCCGAGCGCCAACGCGCAATATCACCGGTCCGGTACAGCGTCTGTACGCGGCCATCTTCCCAGGCGTGGGCAACGAAGCGTTCCCGCGTCAACGTGGGGCGTTGGCGGTAGCCTTTGCCGACCCCCACACCACCGACGTAGAGTTCGCCCCACTGCCCGATCGGACAAAGCTGGGACTGGCCGTCCAGGATGTAAATTTCCGCCCCCGCAATCGGTTGACCAATGCTGATCTCCTCGGGCAATTCCCGAATGGCTTCAACGGTACAACCCACCGTCGTCTCCGTCGGTCCGTATTCGTTGTACACCACGATGTTGGGATTGCGATCGCGCAGCAGTTGCAGGTGCTCCATTTGCAGGGCTTCGCCACCAACGATTACCTTGGCCACCTCCGTCCGATCCGCCGCCATAAAGGCCAGCAAGGGGATGTGCGAAGGCGTCAGCTTGACGGCAGCGATCCCACTACCCGGGCTAAAGATCTGGGCCACCGTCTCGTCTACCGATTGCGTTTCGGGGAAGAGGTACAGCGTATCCCCACGAAGCAGGGTAGAAAAAATACTGGTCAAGGTCAGGTCAAAAGAAATGGAGGTGAACAACGGCATGGGATAGGCCCCATCATCGAAGTAGTAGCCGTTGGCCCATTGGATGTAGTGACTGATATTGGCCTGGCTCAACTCCACGCCCTTCGGCTGTCCGGTAGAACCGGAGGTGTAAATGATGTAGGCCAAATCTTCCGCAGCCGGCTTCACTTCGGGGCGTTGGTTGGCTCCCGGATAATTACCGTCGAGTAAGTGGATGGGACCGGAGTAGTGCAGGGTCAATTCAAAACTCAAGGTCAGATCCGTCAATAGAAGTTGGGCCTCCGAATTTTCCAGTAAAAAGCGGATCCGTTCTCCGGGGTAACTGGGGTCGATGGGCAAGAAGGCGGCACCCGTTTTGACGACGGCCAATAATCCCACGATGAGTTCGACGGAACGTGGGGCGCAGAGGGCCACGAGTTGGCCCGGTCCGAGGGCCCGTTCGGTAACGAGTTGCTGGGCCAAGCGATTGGCCCGTTCTTCCAATTCGGTAAAAGTCAAAGTCTGGTCCGCCCCAGACAATGCGGGAGCGTCCCCCACTCGATCGACCTGTGCCTCAAACAGGGTCTTGAGGCTATGGTAAGCGGGGGAAGAGGTCTCCGGTCGACTCCAGCGCAGTACTTGTTCGGTTTCCCGAGGGGGGAGGTAGCGCACTTGGTCGAGCGGAGTCCGCGTATTTCGCAAGAGGCTATCGAGTAGTTGAAGGTACTGATCTAGCAAGCGCTGGATGCGCACCGCACTGAAGAGGCTACTGCGGTATTCGATCAATAATTTCAGTTGACCCTCCGTCTCTTGAAAGAGGAAGGAAAGGTCAAACTTACTGTGGCGGCGGGGTAGGGAAATTTCGTTGATGCTCAAATCCGACCAGTCCCTAAGTTCTTGTCCCTGTACGGTCTCATCGACCAATTGGATGAGTACGTCGAAGAGGGGATTGCGGTCCGCGCGACGGGGAATGGCCAGGTCTTCGACCAGTTGGTCGTAGGGATAGGCTTGGTGACTAAACGCATTGGCCAGCTCGCTGCGAACCTGCCGGAGTAGTTGTTCAAAGCCCGCCGTTCCCGCTACTTGGCTGCGCAGGGGAAGGGTGTTGACGTAAAAACCCACTTGGTTCTGCAACTCCAACTCGGGCCGCCCGGCCAGCGCCGTTCCGACGATGAGGTCAGGCTGTCCGCTGAGGCGGTAAAGCAGGGTCTGAACACTGGCGATCAGGATGGCAAATAAGGTACTGCCTTCCCGCTGTCCCACTTGCCGAAGCCGTCGCTCCAGGGCCGGAGGAATGGTACAAGCCAGCTCCGCCCCCGCAAAGCTGAGGGAAGCCCCGCGGGGCCAGTCCGTGGCGAGATCCAGGATGGGCAATTCCCCACCAAAACGGGTCTGCCAATATTCGCGGTGCACCTGCATCGCCGACTGCTGCCCCAGGCTCCGCTGCCAATGGGTAAAATCTTTATACTGGAGCCGCAGTGGCGACCAGTCCATCGCCTGGCCCTGAAGCCGGGCCGAATACGCTCCCTGCCATTCGTCGATCAACAGCCCGAGCGATTGGGCGTCGGCAACGATGTGGTGTACGTTAAACAACAACAAGAATTTCGCCTCGTCCAAGTGCCAGACGTGCATCCGCAACAAGGGACCGCTTTCCAATACAAAAGCTTGATCCAGGGCGGTCTCGATCAGCTGTCGCTCGGAGACGGTTGCCATTTCCCGCCGATCTTCCCAATGTAGGTAAGCGTCGAGCGCCCAATCCTCTTGGATGACCTGTCGGGCTTCTCCCGCTTCCTGGACAAAAATCGTTCGCAGGGCTTCGTGCCGATCAATGACCTGTTGAATCGAATGTTCCAGGGCCGGACGGTCCAATTGACCTTCCACGTGGTAAGCCCCGGAGATGTTGTATACCGTCCCCGCCTCGTCGTATTTGTACATCAGCCACATCCGACGTTGCGCAGGCGAAAGCGGATAAGAAGCGGCTTTCGGTGCCAGTGGAATCTGGAGGGCCTCTACGGCCGGACGACGGTCCTCGTTGAGCAGAACGCAGAGCTGGCGAATGTTGGCGTGTTGGTTAAAGTCGACAAAACTCAATTCGACTCCGTACTCCTCTTTGATCTTGGCCAACAGCTGAATGGCCTTGAGGGAGTGTCCGCCCAAGCTAAAGAAATCGGCCGTGACGCTGATTTCGTTGATATCGCGATCGAGTACTTCCTTCCACAAGAACTGCAGGGCCGATTCCTTGGCCGTGGCGGGGCCCACGTAAGCTTCCTGCTGCTGAGGCAGTGGCCGTTGGGCCAGGGCTTGTCGGTCGATCTTTCCGCTATTGGTCAGTGGTAATTGATCCATAATTTCAAAATGATGGGGTTGCATGTAAGCCGGCACCCGTTGGGCTAGGGCTTGGCGAATCTCCACGGGGGTCAATTCGCTCGCGGGCTCCGTCTGGAGGTAGGCCAACAGGTACTGGTCGCCACTGGTTTCGGTACGCAGGAGCACCGCAGCCTGCCGCAGTCCCACGATGCGTAGCAACTGCTCTTCGATTTCGTTGAGTTCGATCCGGTGACCACGCAGCTTGATCTGCGAGTCGCGCCGACCGTAAAATAGGAGCTTCCCCGTATCGTCGTAGGCACCGATGTCGCCCGTGCGGTAGAGGCGGTGGCCCAATCGGTAAGGATCGGTTTTAAAATTGCGCCGACTCTGTTCGGCATTGTTGAGGTAGCCCCGCCCCACGCCGGGCCCCGATACACAAATCTCTCCCTTGACCCCCACCGGGCAAACCCGCAGCCGCTCGTCCATGACGTAGACGCGGGTATTGCGAATGGGGCGTCCCACCGGTACGGAGCGTTCCTTGGGTACCTCCCGCAGGTGTTGGTGGCAGATGGTATCTGCCGCCTCGGTCGGGCCGTACGTATTGATGAGGGGAATCTCGGGCGCGACGGATAGCCAGCGCTGCACGAGTGATTTTTTGAGCACTTCACCAATACTCAGCAGATAACGCAGTGCCAAGGTTTGTTCCTCCGCTTTGGCCAGGGTCTCGACCAGCACTTGGAGGTAGGAAGGAACGGTCTCCATTACCGTGACCTGGTCCCGCCGTAGGGCGGCCAGCAAGCGAGTGGGTTCCAAGACGGTTTTCTCGCGGTAGATGATGGTCGTGCCTCCCACCAACAGGGCGGTCAGGGCTTGCCAGATCGAAATGTCAAAACTGACCGAAGCCGTATGCGCAACGCGGCAGTTTTCGTCCAGCCCCAATTCGTAGATCTTGTCGTACTGATGATTGATCATGCCCCCTTGCTCGATCAGCGCGCCCTTGGGCAGGCCCGTCGAGCCCGAGGTAAAAAGTACGTAGGACAAATGCTCCGGACCCAGTTGGGGACAGGCCAGGCGATCAGTGGGTGCACTTTGCGCCGCCAGTTGGGTCAAATCCAATTGGGGAATAGTACAATCCGCCAGGGCTTCCACCTCGGCGTAGAGTAGGAGTTGTGCGGCCGACGCATCGAGCATGTAGCGGACCCTTTCGGGGGGCAGTGCGGCGTCGATGGGAATAAAGGCGCCTCCCGCTTTTTGGATCGCCAGGATACCGATGGGGTACCATTCGGAACGGGGAATCCGCAAGCCGATGGGCGTTTCCAGGGAGGGGGCGTGGTCCCTTAGGATGATCTGACTCAGGTGATCGGTCAGGGCATCGACTTGGGCGTAGGTGTAGCGGTGCTCCCCACAGCGGATGGCTTCGGCCTCGGGGTGGGCTTGGGCCTGCGCGCGGAAGAGATCGGGAAAGGCCAAGGGGGGAACGGTGGCAGCCGGTCCCTCCGCTAGGGCTAGGATACTTTCCTGACTGGCCGCATCGAGGAGGCTCAGGCCGGAAAGGGGAACCTCAGGTTGAGCTAGGGCCTTTTGGCAAAGCTGTTCAAAATATTGGACCAAACGTTCGATGGTACTGCGCCGGAACAAATCGGTGTTGTACTCCAATTGCAACTCCGCCCCACCCGCTACTTCGACGATGAAGAAGGAAAGGTCAAACATGGTCGTCTCGATGGTGGGCTCCAGCGGCTCGACCTCTACGCCCGCTAGCTGGAGATGTTGTCCACCCTGTAGGCTACGGTCCAGATACTGAATCCAAACATCGAAAAGGGGATTGCGACTCAGGTCGCGCACCAGCGGCAGGGCTTCGACCAATTGTTCAAAGGGGTATTCCGCATGTTCCAAAGCGGCAAACAAAGTGTGGCTAACCTTCGCCAGAAAACTCCGCAAGCTGTCCTCGGCGGTCCGTTGGGTACGTAGGGTGACCGAATTGACTAGCAATCCGATTTGATCTTCTAGGTCGGGATGCTTGCGGCCACTCACCGGGGTGCCGAGTACGAGATCGTTTTCCTGGGTCAGTATACCGAGAAAGGCTTTTACCAGGGTAGTCAGTCCGGCAAAGAGCGTCGTTTGCTCCCGGCGACAGAGGTCCTGAAGTTGGCCTATCCAGTGGGTGCCCAAGGGGTGACGAACGTGGTCGCCGCGGTAGCGCAGCTGTAGGGGACGGCTAAAATCGTAGGGCAAATCCAGGCTGGGAATGCCATCGGCGTACTGAGCGAGCCAGTACTTTTTTTGCTCGCTCAGAGCGCCACTGGCAAAGCGTTCGGCTTGCCAGTGGGCAAAGTCCCGATACTGAATCCGGGGTGGATCGAGGATCGGAACGGTTCCTTCCCGGAGTGCTTCGTAGCAGCGGCCCCATTCGTGGAGAAAAAGTTCGAGCGACTGGGCATCGGCAATGATGTGGTGGATGGACAGGTGCAAGAAAAACTGTGCTTCCGCTACTTGCCAAAGTTGGACCCGCAGCAGGGGATCGCTGGGCAATCGGTAAACCTGAGCCCCCGCTTTTTGCAAAGTCGCTTCGATGGTGGCTCGGGAGGCGTTACGTTCCCGCCAATCGTGGTATTGCACCTGGACGCGCGGGCGGTCTGCGGAGTGAATGCGTTGCCGGGGCCAAGAACGCTCCTCCACAAAATTGGTGCGGAGGATGTCATAGCGCTGTTCCAGGAGTGTCAGTGCCTCCTGTAGCCGTTCTCGATCCAGGGTACCCCGGAGTTCGAAGCTACCATTGATGTTGTAGGCGCGTTGGTCGGGATTGATTTGGGTGATGGCCCAGAGTCGTTGCTGAGCTGCCGACAGGGGATAATCCGTCGCCGCTGGTGCCGGAGCAATTGTGGTGTAGGCCTTAGCGGGTTGGTGAGGTAGCAATGGTGCCAACTGAGCGATGGTAGCGTGGTGGCGAACAATGTCCTGAAAGCTCAAGGCCACCTTCCAACGCGTTTGGAGCAGCGACTGTAGGCGAATGACCTGTAGCGAATGACCGCCCAGCTCAAAAAAGTTTTGCCCACGTCCGATGCGTTCCAATCCCAATACCGTTTGCCAGAGGTCCAGTACGGCCAATTCGGCCGGTCCCTCGGGCATTTCTTGTAGCCCATCCCCCTCCGCTTCGATTGGATAATCTTCCCGGAGTTTTTTACGGTCAATTTTTCCCGCCGCACTGAGTGGAAACTGCTCTACCGTGCGCCAGGCCGAAGGAATCATATAGGTTGGCAACTGCTCGGCCAAATCTTGCTGGAGTGCCTCCAGGTCAAACGAGGTCGTAGCGGGGGCTAAGTAAGCCACCAATCGCGGCGTAGCTCCCACTCGATCGTCCACCAGCACCACGGCCTCACGCAACTGGGGCAAGCGAACCAGTTGCTCTTCGATCTCGCCCAGTTCGATCCGGTGTCCCCGAATCTTTACCTGGTAATCGGCGCGACCAAAAAATTCCAGCTGACCATCGGGCCAGTAGCAGCCAAGATCGCCCGTCCGGTAGAGTCGCTCACCCGTACTCGGAAGCACCGGGTCGGTTCCAAAGACGGCGGCCGTCTTGTCGGGCGCATTGATGTAGCCCCGCCCCACGGCAATCCCCGCTACCGCAATTTCTCCCTTCCGACCGAGCGGACAGAGTTGATCCTGCTCATCCAAAACGTACACCCGTACGTTGCGAATGGGTCGACCGATTGGGACACTGCCCGTCCGGGGAGCCTCAGTAAAGCTGGCGTGACAAATATCGTCCGCCGCCTCGGTCGGGCCGTAGACGTAGCCCAGGGGGATGTGGGGATAATGGCGTAGCCAAGCCTCGACCACCGCCAACTTGAGGGTTTCGCCGGTAGCGATGAGGTAAGATAGGCCCTGAAGTTGACCACGGTATTGGCCCGTCTCCAGCAGCAGCAGCTCGTTCAGATAAGAGGGCACCACCTCTAGGATGGTCACGCCATCGCGCGCAATCTGGGGCAGCAATTGAGCGGGCGACAGCACCGCCTCCTGGGGATATACTTGCGTCCGTCCCCCCTTTAAAAGGGCCACCAAACCCTGCCAAATCGAAATGTCAAAACTGATGGAAGCGTTTTGCGCCACCACGGAATGTTCGTCGATGGCAAAGTCCGCTACCTTAGCCAGCAGGTGGTTGAGCATCCCCGCCATTTCGACCTGGGCGCCCTTGGGTCGACCGGTCGTTCCCGAGGTGTAGAGTACGTAGGCCAGTTGATCGGACGAGATGGGGATATTCGGATTGTCGACCGTCTCGGCCGTCTCCATTACGCGCCGGTATTGGTACACCGGTACCACATCGTCCCAGGCCAAATTTGAATCGTCACAGAGGATGACTTGCGTATCGGCTTGTTGGACCATGTATAGCCGGCGCGCCGCCGGTAAGTTTTTATCGATGGGCAGGAAAGCACCACCCGCCTTCATTACGCCCAACAAGGCTATCCAGTACCGGTCCGAACGGTCCAAACACAGGGCCACCACCGATTCTCGTTGGAGGCCGCCACTTTGCAAGAGCCAATTGGCCAGGCGATTGACCCGCTGGTTGAGCGCCTGGTAGGTATAGGTTTGGTCACCAAAACCCAGGGCCGGGCGATCGGGATACCGTTCGACCATTGCCTCAAATACATCCACCACTGATTGCTCGGGCGGGGGAAGCACTGGTCCACTCACGAGGGCCAGCATCTCGGCCCGTTGCGGGGCGTTCATCAAGGCCAGTTGGGCGATGGTGGTATCGGAGGTGGTCAGCAGTTGTTCCAAAAAGACGGTGTACTGATCCAGCAGCCGCTCGATGCTCGCCGCTTCGAAAAGCGCCGTGCTGTATTCCAATTGCAGCTCCAAGCCATCGGCCAGGGGACGGAAATAAAACGCCAGGTCAAATTTGCTGGTCGTACTTGCCGGGCTAATTTCCCGCCAGTCCAAGCCTTCCATCTGCCAGGTCTGGTGGGCATCGCGA
>CALCCH010000369.1 GCA_937899855.1 uncultured Saprospirales bacterium
ACGCCCTAGGACCGCCTCGTTTTTCACTTCCACCGAGACCGTCACCAGTCCTTCTCCCAGGGGATAGTCTTTACTCAAGTCCAATTCCTCCTGCCGAAAATCCACCCGCAGCAAACGCTGCATGATAGCGATGGCAATCATGGCCCCCAACACCCCCATGGGATAGGAAAGCGAATACCCCACCACCGAGCGGTGGATCATGCCGTTGGGCAGCGCCCCCCAATTGCCCTTGCCAATGGTATCGAGCAAACCCGCCAGGGCCGGCGTATTGGTGGTACTCCCCGCGAATAGCCCCGCCGTCGTGGAAGCTTCGAAGCCAAATAAAAAGTGAATGCCCACCGTAATGGCAGCGGAAATGGTGAGCATAAAGAGAATAAAACTGATGTCGCGAAAGCCACTGCGGCGAAAGTTTTTGAAAAAGGCGGGACCGTTGTTCAGCCCAATCGTGTACACAAAGATGCTCAACCCGAGGAGAAAAACGCTGTCGGGAATCTGGAGATCGCGGTCGAGCCCACCAATGCCCAGCCCGTCTAAGAGAACTGCGGCCACCCCCAAACTCGTCCCCCTAATGCGTACCGTACCGACGATGTTGCCGACGGCGATGACGATAAATAGCAACAAGAGGGGATTCTCTTTGAACAGTAAAATCATACGGTAGCAGCTTCAAAAACGACCAGGTAGCCGTCGATGGATTTGGAGGTGATGGGATCGGTTCGTTGATAGGCGATCATCTCCCGGAGGCGATAGCCTTCCCGTGCGCGCTCCAGCAGTAAGGCCTCCAGATTTTTCGAAAGGTCCAGGCCCTTTTGTGGGCGCTTGATCTTTCCCAGGCTGTATTTGTGCTCGTAATTTGCGGGGAGGAAATCGACTTTGTAGGTATGTTTCATCAGATGCAGTCTTTAGGAACCACCGTGCTCCGTCTGGCTTTGGAGGCCCCTCATCAACAAGCGGGCCGCTGCCGGGTTGGTGGCGAGGGGAACGTTGTGGACATCGCACAAACGCATCAGCATTTGAGCGTCGGGTTCGTGGGGATGTTTGCCCATCGGATCGCGAAAGAAAATGACGACGTCCATTTCGTGGGTGGCCACTTTGGAGGCAATCTGGGCATCTCCGCCGACCGGGCCGGATAGGAAACGGTGGACGGTAAAACCGGCATCCTCCAGGTGAGACCCCGTGGTGCCCGTCGCAAAGAGTGTCGCCCTGGCGAAGAGCGGTTTGTTCTGTAAAACAAAGGATACCATTTCGGCTTTCTTGCCGTCGTGCGCAATGAGAGCAACTTCCATAGGCTGGTGCTGGTGCTTGGTTTGGTGATCTAAAATCAATACCGTTTTCACTAACGAAGCTAAGAAAACTTATCCGCTTGTGAAAGGGCTCCGGGGGAGAATCTAGTGGGATTTAGAAACCTGACTTATCGCCCCAATTGCGATTGTGCCCCCCTTTTTTTTGTATTAATTTACCCCCATAGTTAAAGCGAACGAAAAGCTACCGTACTAAGATACCGCCCCACTTCACGACTTTTTGTCGGTCCTTTCTACGCTGCTGTGGTATCCAGTTCCATGCTTACTCAGAGGTCCCGTAGCGATGGTGCAAACATCGCTCGGCAGTGTTTTGGTAAATGTCCACCTATTTGCTCACTTTTTGAATACGATTGGGTATGAAAAAGGACCAATTCCTTATTTTCCTACTTGGCCTATGCCTGGGTTTGGGAGGCTCCCAAAGGGCCGCGGCCCAGGCGGATTGTCGGTACGTCTACGCCCAGACCAGTTTCCGGGTCCAAGATCTCGAAGTCAAACTTCCGGGCTTGGGGGGATTGTGGTGGGACAAAGAAAACCCCGGCTATTTGATCGACGACCCGGAGCGGGCTGGTCGTCAAGTCGCGGCCTTATTTGCGGGCGGGCTTTGGATCGGCGGACTGGACCCCGCCGGCAATCTCCGACTGGCCGCCAGCGCTTACGGAGCGAGCGCTGGGCACCTGGATTACTGGCCCGGCCCCCTCTCCATCGACGGCCAGACCGCCCGCGAGACCTGCACCAATTACGACCGCTTCTGGACGGTGACCCGCAGTGACATCGATGCCTTACTCGACGACTTTAACGACAGCGGCAGCGTCGACGGTGCCATTCCTACGGCACTGCGCGACTGGCCCGCCCTCGGCAATCCTTACTTCGAGGAGCTCAATGGCTTTGACCTTCCCAGCCCCGCTTTTCACCACCAGGACTTGGCCCCTTTCTACGACCAAGACGGCGATGGCCGCTACGATCCCGCCCGGGGCGATTACCCCCTGATCAAAGGCGCCGATCGGGCCATCTGGTGGATTTTCAACGACGCGGCCAACTTCCACAGCGAGTCGGAAGGGGCGGCCATCGGAGCCGAAATCCACGCCATGGCCTATACCTACGACCAAGCCGCCGCCCCCATCAACCGTACGACTTTCTACGACTACACCATCATCCACCGCGGGACGGAAACCATCGACTCCAGCTACGTCGGTATCTGGGTAGACCCCGACCTGGGTTGTCTCAACGATGACTACGTCGGTTGCTATCCCGAAAAAAATCTTTTTTACGCCTACAATGGCGATGCGCTCGACGACGATGACGCCTGCGGCACGGCCTGCGAAGAAACCGAAGGCTTTTGCGAAGACATTCCCGTGGTGGGGATTAAACTTTTGAAGGGTACCACCGGCATTGATCCCGACGGCAACGACCCCGTCGATAATGGCCTTTCTTCACTGACTTATTTTTACAAAACTCCTCATCCGGTTTATTCCATGAGAGGACCGAGCGAGGCGGATGAATACTACAACTACCTCACGGGAACCTGGCGTGATGGCACTCTATTGGTCCCCGGCGGTACGGGGTATAATCCCGTTTCCCCACTGCCCACCAAATACGCTTTCCCCGATAATCCCAGCGACCCCGACGGTTGGTCGATGTGTGCGGAGGAACTCGACCCCTACGACCTGCGGGCGGTACTGGGCTCCGGCCCCTTTCAGCTGCGGCCCGGAGCGGTTCAGCGCATTAGTTTCGCCGTCTACCTCCGCGATGCCGTCGTCCACCCCTGCCCCGACCTGAGCGATTTCTTCGCCGATGGCGATTTGATCGAAGCCTTTTATCAGGGTGTACCCACTGGTACGCGGACCGGACACCTGACGGCGGGCAGTGTTCAACTCCATCCCCACCCTTTGCGCGATTACAGCCTGCTGAGTCTGAGTGAGGGGCGACTCCGTAGCGTGGCGCTTTTTTCGAGCAGTGGCCAGTTGCTGCGCTCCTATCCGGATGTCCACGACCGGCAGTTGCGCATCGAACGGGGCGACCTGCCGGGGGGCATGTATTTTTATCGCCTCCAAAACGAGTGGGGCCAGTGGACCAGCGGAAAACTACTCCTACAATGATCACCATCCGTTCCTGGTGTGATCCATATTTTAACCCATTTGTTCTACCTCCATCAATACCCAAATATGAAAAACTTTAACTCCCTTTTTTTACTGAGCAGCTTTCTTGGTCTGATCCTCTGGTGGGGTACTCCCAGCAGCCTTTACGGGCAAAACAATTGCCAGGGCGCCACCGCCCAAATTGACCTGATCACCAACGGCATCAGCGCGCGGCTCCCCGGAGCGGGCAACCTGTGGTGGGACGGCTCCAACAGCCGCTACACCGTGGCGAGCGCCGAAGACCCCAACCGCCAGGTGGGTTTGATCTTTGCCGGTGGAATCTGGCTCGGTGGCTTCGACCCTGGCGACAACCTCAAGCTGGCCGCCAATACCTACGGCAGCTTCGCGGGAAATAACGACTACTGGCCCGGGCCCCTGGACGACAATGGCCAAACCACCGCCGATAATTGCGCCAACTACGACCGTTTCTGGAAGATGAGTCGCAGCAATATCGACGCCATGATCGCCGATTTTGAAGACAATGGGGTCATCGATCAGGACATTCCCCGGGTCATCCGCGAGTGGCCCGGTCGTGGCAATCCCTACTTCGAAGGCAGCCTGGGCTTCCCCTTACCCAATACCGGGGATCAACTCGCCCCCTTCTTCGACCGCAATAACGACGGCGTTTACGATCCCGCCCAGGGGGATGTCCCCTCGATCAAAGGAGCCGATCAGGCCATCTGGTGGATTTTCAACGACGCGGCGGGCATCCACACCGAGTCGGATGGGGACCTTTTACAAGCCGAAATCCACGCCATGGCCTACACCTACAACAGCGCCGCCCCACCGATCAATCGCGCTACCTTTTACGACTACACCATCATCAACAAGAGTGTCGAATCCCTCGACTCCAGCTACATCGGACTCTGGGTCGATCCCGATTTGGGTTGCTACCTTGACGACTACATCGGTTGCAATCCCGAGAAGGACCTCTTTTACATCTACAATCAGGACGCGGTCGACAATTCCAGCGAGTGCCTACCGGCTTGTCCGGTCCAGGGATTCTGCGAAGACATTCCCGTGGTGGGGATTAAAATTTTGCAGGGCACCACCGGCACTGACCCCAACACCAACGAACCCGTCGACAATGGGCTATCTTCGCTCACGTACTACAACAACGCCGTTTACACGGGCGACCCCAGTACCTCCGATCCACGGGAAGCCCTTGAATTTTACCGGTACCTCTCCGGCAGCTGGCGCGACGGTAGCCCGATAACCCGGGGCGGTACCGGCTATGACCTCAGTAGTAGTGATGTTACCCGCTACGCCTTCCCCGACAATCCCAGCGATCCCGAT
Source organism: uncultured Saprospirales bacterium (assembly GCA_937899855.1). GTDB lineage: Bacteria > Bacteroidota > Bacteroidia > Chitinophagales > Saprospiraceae > CALLVY01. Next base: position 4,730 of record CALCCH010000369.1, read on the forward strand.
GGTTGGTCGATGTGTGCGGAAGCATTGGGCGCCAACGACGCCCGTGCCATCCTGGGCTCGGGCCCATTTACCCTCCAACCCCGGAGCATCAACCAATTTACCTTCGCCGTCTACCTCCGCGATGAGGTAGCACACCCCTGTCCCGACCTGAGCGATTTCTTCGCCGATGGGGACCTGATCGAGACCTTTTACGACGACCTCCCCACCACCACTACCCGGGAAGTAGGGAGCTCCCTCGAAGGTGTTCAACTCGCTGCCCACCCCCTGCGCGACCGGGCGATCCTGAGTCTCAACGAGGGCTTGCTGAACCGGGTGGAGCTGTTTTCCCTCAACGGTCAATTGCTCCGCAGCTATACCAGCATCAAGGCTCCCCAACTGGTGATTGAGCGGCAGGGCCTTCCGGCGGGCATGTGCTTTTACCGTTTGCAAAATGAAGCCGGCCAGTGGGCCAGCGGAAAATTACTCATTCAATAATCATTACCTGTTTCTAATGTGATCCATCATTTCACCCATTCTATTTCACTTCCATAAAAGTTTGAATATGAAAAACTTTAACCGACTTTTCTTACCGATTAGCATCTTGTGTCTAAGCCTCTGGTGGGGTGCCCCCAGCCTTTACGGACAAGCCAGTTGCCTGGGCGCCAATGCCCAAATTGACCTGATTACCAACGACATTAGCGCACGGCTCCCCGGAGCGGGCAACCTGTGGTGGGACGGCTCCAATAGTCGCTACACCGTGGAGGCCTCCGAAGATCCCAGCAGCCAGATTGGCATGCTCTTCGCCGGTGGGCTCTGGATCGGTGGCTTCGATCCCGGGGGAAACCTCAAGCTGGCCGCCAACACCTACGGCGCCTTCTCCGGAAGGCGCGACTACTGGCCTGGACCCCTGGACGATAACGGACAAACCACTCGCGACAACTGCGCCAATTACGATCGCTTTTGGAGGGTGACCCGTAACAGTATCGACGCCCTGATCGCCGATTTTGAAGACAATGGCGTCATCGATCAAGACATTCCCTCGGAGCTCCTCGAATGGCCCGGCCGGGACAATCCCTACTTCGAAAGTAATGTAGGCTTCCCCTTTCCCGACACCGGAGAGGAGTTCGCCCCCTTCTTCGATCGCAACAATGACGGCATTTACGATCCCGCTCAGGGGGATGTCCCTTCGATCAAAGGAGCGGACCAAGCCATTTGGTGGGTTTTTAACGATGGCGCCAACATCCATACCCAATCGGAAGGCGACCCCATCCGGGCTCAAATCCACGCCATGGCCTATACCTACAACAGCGCCGCCCCACCGATCAACCGCGCCACCTTTTACGACTACACCATTATCAACAAAAGCTTCGAAACCGTCGACTCCACCTACGTCGGGCTCTGGGTCGATCCCGATCTGGGTTGCTATCGCGACGATTACATCGGTTGTAATCCCGAGAAAGATCTCTTTTACGTCTACAACCAGGATGCGATCGACGATTCCGATGAGTGCTTGCCCGCTTGTGGCGTCCCGGGCTTTTGTGAAAGTATCCCCGTGGTGGGCATTAAAATTTTGGAAGGCACCACCGGCATCAACCCCGCCACGAACGAACCCGTTGACAACGGCCTGTCCTCCCTCACGTACTACACCAATGCCGCCTACACGGGCAATCCCAACACCTCTGACCCCCAGCAAGCCATTGCCTTTTACAATTACCTCTCCGGCAGCTGGCGCGACGGTCGGGGTATAACCCGGGGCGGAAATGGCTACGACCCCGCCAGCACCGACTTTACCCGCTACGCTTTCCCCGACAATCCCAGCGATCCCGATGGTTGGTCGATGTGTTCCGAAGAGCTGGACGGCAACGATGCCCGCGCCATCCTCGGTTCGGGTCCCTTCGAATTCCTACCCCGGAGCATCAACCAATTTACCTTCGCCGTCTACCTCCGCGATGAGGTCGTACACCCCTGCCCCGACCTCACTGACTTCTTCAACGATGCGGACCTGATCCAGACCTTTTACGACGACATTCCCGCCACCTCCACTCGGGATGTGGCCAGCACCATCGAGGGCATTCAGCTCGCGCCTCACCCCCTCAGCGACTACACGATCCTGAGCCTCGACGAGGGCTTGCTCCATCAAGTGGAGTTGTTTTCCCTCAACGGCCAATTGCTCCGCAACTACGCCAATATCAACGCCCCCCAACTGAGGATCGAACGGCAGGACCTTCCCGCGGGGATGTACTTTTATCGCTTACAGAACGAAAGGGGACAGTGGCAAGGTGGTAAGCTACTGGTCCAGTAGTGCAAACGCATATTCCACAATGTTCCTTGAGCTGTCCCGAATCCTAGCGGGGCAGCTTTTTTTAGGCCCCCAAGTGCGCCCGCACCCGTTCGGCTAGACTTTGACCGATGGAGAGGCTGGAGGTAGCGGCGGGAGAAGGAGCGTTGCAAATGCTGATGATGCCGGGGTCTTCGAGGATGTGGTAATCGTCCAACAGTTCGCCCTGGGGGTTACAGGCGGTCGCGCGGACGCCCGATTTGGAGCGACGCAGGTCCCTGGCCTGGATGGCGGGGAGTAGGGCTTGTAGGGCGCGAACGAAAGCGCGTTTGGAGTAGGAACGATGTAGTTCCCCCAGGCCCATTCGCCAGTGCTTGGCCGCCAGCCGGCGAAAGCCGGTGTAGCGCAGCGTTTCCCACAGTTCGGCAGCTTGCCAATCCCAGCGGCTGTAGCCCTCCCGTCGGAAAGCGAGTACGGCGTTGGGGCCGGCCTCGATGCCGCCACCAATCATCCGGGTGAAGTGAACGCCGAGAAAGGGGAAGTCGGGATGGGGAACGGGATACACCAGGTGATAGATGTAGCACGCGGCGGCGGGGGTGAGTTCGTAGTTTTCACCGAGGAAGGGCAGGAACTGTATTTCACTGACCTGACCCGCTAGGG
>CALCCH010000370.1 GCA_937899855.1 uncultured Saprospirales bacterium
AACAGCAGGCGATCGTATACAATACCTACCAGATGCACCCCCACGATCGACTTGCCTTTTTTAAAAAATCCCACCAAAAGGCCGTAAAAAAAGACTATCTGCTGGGGGCCAAATTGGTCCGGGGGGCCTACATGGAAAAGGAGCGTGAACGCGCTGCCGAACGGGGCTATCCTTCCCCCATCCAGCCCGATAAAGCCGCTACCGATCGCGACTACAACGCCGCCGTGGAGTTCTGCATCGACCATTACGAGCGCATCGCTTCGGCCAACGCGACGCATAATGTCGAAAGTTGTCAGCTGCACGCCCGTCTCATCGCCGAGCGCAAGCTCCCCAAGGACCATCCCCACCTCAATTTTTGCCAATTGTACGGGATGAGCGATCAGATTACCTACAACCTGGCCGACGCCGGTTACAACGTCGCCAAATACGTCCCCTACGGATCCGTACGCGAAGTGGTGCCCTACCTGGTTCGCCGGGCGCAGGAAAACAGCTCCGTTACCGGAGATATGAGCCGGGAGCTGGGCATGGTGGCCACCGAACTCAAACGTCGCGGCCTGCATTGAGTCAGTCGCAAATACAGCTCCTACCTAAAAAGCTCCCGCCGGAAATTCCGACGGGAGCTTTTAAATTTGGGTAGGGGAGGAGAACCGCTTAGTTGAGCAATTCGTAGATGCCCGCAATGCCCTGTCCACCGCCCACACAGGCCGTCACCATGCCGTACTTCTGCTGGCGGCGGCGCATCTCGTTAAACAGCTGGGTCGACAGCTTGGCACCGGTACAACCCAGGGGATGCCCCAGGGCGATGGCTCCACCGTTGACGTTGACCATCTCGGGGTCCAATCCCGCCTCCTGAATCACGGCCAGGGACTGTACGGCGAAAGCCTCGTTGAGCTCGATTTGCTCGATGTCTTTCAACTGTAAGCCCCCTTGCTTGAGGGCTTTGGGAATGGCTGCACAGGGACCGATGCCCATGTACAGCGGCTCCACGCCAGCTACCGAGCAGGAGACCATCCGGGCGATGGGCTCCAGATTCAACTGTTTGACCATCTCTTCACTCATCACGAGTACAAAGGCGGCTCCGTCCGAGGTCTGCGAGGAATTGCCCGCGGTGACGACCCCTTTCTGGGCAAAGACCGGCCGCAGCCGGCCCAGGGCCTCGATACTGGTATCGCGGCGTACGCCTTCGTCCATGGCTACGGTGTGCTGATTTTCTTGACGCTTATTGTCCTTGACGAAAACCTCCGTTACCGTGACGGGAACGATCTCGTCGGTAAATTTCCCCGCGTCGAGAGCAGCGGCCGCCTTGCGGTGCGAGTGGTAGGAAAACGCGTCGGCATCTTCCCGGCTGATGCCGTACTTGCGGGATACCGCCTCGGCGGTGGTACCCATGCCCACCAGGTAGTCCGGCGTATGGCTGGCGGTGGCGTAGCTGGGGGCGAGTTTGTAGCCCGTCATCGGGATCATACTCATGCTTTCGGTACCTCCCGCGATGTAGCAATGCCCCATGCCGGCCCGAATTTTAGCCACGGCGATGGAGATGGTCTCCAAACCGGAGGCGCAGTAGCGGTTGACCGTCATTCCGGGCACGGGTTTGCCTAGGGCCCGCACCGAGATCTGACGCGCGATTTGGAGTCCCTGTTCCCCTTCGGGATTGGCACAACCCACGATGAGGTCGTCCACCAGGCCTTTGTCCAGCTCCGGGACCTGAGCCATGAGGTGCTCGATGACGTCAACGGCGAGGTCGTCCGAGCGGTAGTTGCGAAATCCACCGCGTTTGGCTTTGGCCACGGCACTGCGGTAGGCTTTTACGATATATGCTTCCATGTTATTTTTTTCTTTTGGATAAATTGAAAAATGGGGAGCGGTGCTCCCAGTGGCTCCTTAGTTGCGCAGGGGTTTATTGGTTTGTAGCATGTGCTGGATGCGTTCCCGGGTTTTCTGTTCCCCAGCCAAACTGAGGAAGGCCTCCCGTTCGATGTCGAGCAGGTATTGCTCCGATACGCGTTGTTCTCCAGTGAGGTCACCCCCGCAAAGGACTTGGGCAACTTTGTGCGCAATCTTGATGTCGTGCTCGGAAGCGTAACCACCGAGTTTGAGCTCGTTGGCCGCGGCGTAGAGGGCGGCCAAGCCCCCCCGACCCAGGACGAGGACGTCGTCGCGTTGGATGGGCTGGGTGTAGCCGTCGGCCAGTTCGAGGACCTTCTTTTTGGCCTCGGCGATGTTGCGCCGGGTATTGACCACCACGCTATCCCGCGTGGGATCGAGGTATCCGTGTTTGAAGCCTTCGTAGGCCGAGGTGGAGACGTTGGCCAGGGCGATGGTCTTAAAGCGTTCGATCAATTTGGGGATTTTGACGTCGCCGACGTCGAAGGAATCCGACAGCCGTAGGGCAAATTCCTTGGTACCGGCACCACCGGGCAGCAAACCCACGCCCACTTCGACCAGGCCGATGTAGGATTCTGCGGCACAGACCGCCGCATCGCAGTGCATCAGGGCTTCGCAGCCCCCACCGAATACGTAACCCTGGGTAGCGGCCACCACCGGAATGCTGGAGTAGCGACAACGCATCGTCGTTTGTTGGAAGTAGTTGACCGCCATGTTCAATTCCTCAAATTCATCCTGAAAGGCCATCATCCCGATCATCATCAGGTTGGCCCCCACCGTAAAGTGCTGGGCATTGTTGCCGATGACGAGGCCCTTCCATTCGCCTTCCTCCGCAATTTGGATGGCTTCGTTGATGCCGCGCAGGACGCCTTCCCCGATCGAATTGGCCTTGCTGGTAAATTCCAGACAGAGCACGCCCTCGCCGATGTCGTGGAGGGTTGCTTCGGGATTCTGGAGGACGGGGGTCCGCTCGCGGTAGTTGTCGAGTACGATAAAGGACTCGGCACCGGGCAGGTCCTGGTAAGTCTTGCTGGCCACGTCGTAGTACTGGCGTTTGCCCGCGTGAACGCGGTAGAAGGAGGAATGGCCCGCGGCGAGCATCTCTTTGACCCAATCCGCGATGGATTCTCCCTGGGCTTCTGCCTTGGCCACCGCATCTTCGATGCCGACGGTATCCCAGTATTCGAAGGGGCCGAGTTCCCAGCCAAAGCCGGCGCGGAGGGCATCGTCGATGCTGTAGAGGTTGTCCGAAATCTCGGGAATCCGGTTGGAGACGTAGGCAAAGAGGCCGAGTAGGGACTGGCGAATCAGCTCGCCTCCCTTATCGGTAGCCTTGAACATGGCGCGGATGCGCTTGGGCAGGTCTTCAATTTGTTTGGCCGTATCCAGACTGGCCAGTTTGGGCCGCTGGGAGGGGGCGTACTCGAGGGTTTCGAGGTTGAGGGCCAGGATGACCTTGCGCCCTTTTTCATCTCTTTCTTTGGTTTTTTGGTAAAAGCCTTTGCCGCTCTTGTCGCCCAGGAATTTGTTGTCGAGCAAGAATTGTAGGTACGCGGGGATTTCGAAGGCGGAGGCCTGCTCGTCGTCGGGGCAGTTGGCCTTGATGCCCTGGATGACCTTGGCGGCGGTGTCGTGGCCTACGAGGTCACCGAGGCGAAAGGTCCCAGTTTTGGGTCGCCCGATGGTGGGGCCGGTGAGCTTGTCCACTTCCTCGATGCTGAGGCCGAGTT
>CALCCH010000371.1 GCA_937899855.1 uncultured Saprospirales bacterium
GACCGCAAGCAAGGCACCAAGCTGCTCAAGCAAAAATCGGGTTGGACCGGACGCGATTTTATCAACCTCTACCAAGTACAACAACAGTCCGACGACAGCTTTTCGGAGGTGGAAGCACTGGCCACCAAAATCAACGGCCTAAACAAAAATACGGGCCCCATCAGCTTCAATGCCGAAGGGACCACGGCCGTCTTTACCCGCAATAGCGACATCGCCAACAAAAAAGAGGCCTACGCCATGCAACTGTACCAAGCCGATCACGTGGATGGCAAGTGGAAAAACGTCGAAGCCATTGGCTTTTGCAATCCCGAATTCAATTACATGCATCCGGCTCTCTCTCCCGATGGCCAGCAACTTTTCTTCGTCACCGACCGCCCCGGTGGGAATGGGGGTACGGAAATCTACCTGTCGGAAAAGAAAGCGGATGGGACTTGGGGTAAACCCGCCAATTTGGGTGCCGTCGTCAATACCGTCGATCACGAGGGCTTTCCCTTTTGCGATCGGGAAGGTCGCCTGTTCTTCAGCTCCAAGGGACACCTCGGCTTTGGGGGCTTCGACATCTTCTTTACCCAACGCGACGAAGCGGGCAACTGGATGAAGCCCACCAACGTGGGTTACCCCATCAATAGCTCTTCCGACGACATCTCCATCTGCCTGCGCGCCGACGGCCAGAGCGGTATGTTTACCTCCAGCCGCAACAAGGCCGGCGACGATGTCTTCTTTTTCGCTCCCGGCAATACGCCCAACGAGGCGCCGCAAGACCTGAGCGAAGTGGATCGCTCCGAACCAGTAGAAGCGGAGCAACCCGTGGCAGTGGAAGCGACGCCCAACAATTCGGCCGTCCAACAAAATACCGTAGCCAAGGCGCCCAGCGAAACGGCGGTCGCCGAAAATACGCTCGACGCCGTCATGTCGACCCCGGAGGCACAGCCCGAACCCGAGGTCAGCCTGACCGAGCTGATGGCCAGCGAAAGCATCGCCATCGATGAACAGCGGAACGAGACGCCCGCGCCCGAAGAAAAGAACAGTGAAATGCCCGCCCCTCCGGCGAGCAGCGAAGTGGCCACCGCCACGGAACAACCCGTGATCAGTATCGAAATCATGGAAGACCCCGAGCGCAGCGCCGAGGTACAGGAATTCGTATCCGAACCACTCGTAGTGGAGGAGCAACCGACCGAAGCCGAGCCCGAGCTACCCAGCCTGGAAGAAGTGATGACGGCAAATCAGGAAAGCGAATTGCCCCCACCCCCAGTCGATACGGAAGCCCCAGTGGCCGCGAGCGTCCCGCCGGAGACCAGCCCGGAGCCCGAAATCTCTACCAGCTCGGAAAGTCCCTCCGAGGTCAGTACCGCCCCCGCCCGACTGGAAACCGAGCCCCTATTGGTGGATAAAGTGCTCACCCTCGACGAAAGTGACCTCCAAACCAAAATCAGCCTACCCGCCGGTAACAGCCTCAGCGAGCTCCAGCTCGACCTGGTCGACCAGCGCGTTTTGACCGATAAAAGCTACCGCCTGCCCAATGTCGACTACGACTTCAACCAATCCCAGGTCACGCCGGAGTTGCGCGTTGCCCTGGATGCCCTGCTGGCGATTCTGGTGGACCACCCCAAGATGGAAGTCCAACTGATTGGCCACACCGCCAGCTTTGGCAACGACGATAAGAACCTACGCCTGTCGCAGGAACGCGCCCGGGCCGCCGCCGATTACCTGGTGGAGCGGGGCGTGGCTACGCACCGCATCAGTCCTTCGGGAGTGGGGGAAAGCCAGTTGTTAAACGAATGCGTCAACGGTATTTTGTGCTCGATCGAGCAGCACTAGGTCAACGAGCGCTTGGAATTGAAGGCGCTGCGCTACTAGTGCTACGGCACCACCACGCGTAGCGCCTTTTCCAGGATTCGAAACTCCACTGGGGTTTCTCCCAGAAATTCGCCATCGACTTCCAGGGAGGTAGCCTTCCCCGCCCGCCCGTCTACGCGGATGTGCCGGGCGTAGTGCTGCTCCACCTCGGCCAACTGGCCAATGCTGCCGTTGTACAATCGGTACAGGTTGGCCAGCACTTTGGGTTTGGCGATTTCCCGAATGAGCGTGAGGGCCAGCCGGCCGTCGTCCAATTGGGCGTGGGGAACGAAGCGCATCCCCCCACCGGAGTAGGGAGCGATGCCGGCGTGAATGGTGTAAAAAACCGCTTCGATTTCCCGATCATCAAAACGGACCCGAGCGGGCCGCAGTTCGTAATCGATCAATCCCCGGAGGGCTTGCCAGAGGTAGCCCAGCGAGCCACCACGTCGGCCACTAGCCACGGCGCGCTGAACGACGAAGGCATCGTAGCCCATACCCGCCACGTTGACGAAATAGCGCTCTTGCTTTTGCCCATCGCGGTGATAACTCACCCAGCCTACATCCTGATAACGGTACTGGCCCCGCCGGAGCATGGCCAGTACTGCTGCCGGCTGCCGAGGAATGCCGTGGGCCTTGATCCTGTCGTTGCCCGTACCGATGGGCAGCAGCGCGTAGTGGAGCTCGGTGGAGGCGACCGCCTTTTGGCTAAAGATCCCGTTGATGGCTTCGTTGTTGGTCCCGTCGCCACCGACGGCTAGGAAGTGGCGGTAGCCTTCCTGGATGGCCTGGCGCACCAATTCGGTGGCGTGGCCGGGGTACTCCGTTACGCCCAGGGTGTAGCGCCAGGAGTGATCGTCCAGCTGGCTTTGGATGTGGGGCCAGCGCCGACGAACCCGACCGCCACCCGCCGTGGGATTGACCAAGATGTACCATTCGCTTTTGTCGCTCATCGGTAAGGGAATAACTTTAGGATTCAATTTCATCGAAAAATAAAAGAACTCGATAGATTTTTCCTCATCTTTAGGACGAATTAAACCTATTTTCCTCCCTCCAATGAGTATCCTACGTTTAGAGCAAGTTTGCAAGAGCTACAACCAGCACCGCGCCGTCGATGAGGTCTCGTTCGAGATTCCAACGGGTTCGATCTTTGGCATGCTGGGCCCCAACGGAGCGGGAAAAACTTCGCTGATCCGCATCATCACGACCATTATCCGGGCGGATTCGGGTACGGTATTTTTCAACGGGGAAAAACTCAGCCACAAGCATCCCGCCCTGATCGGCTACATGCCGGAGGAGCGGGGCCTGTACCGCAAGATGAGGGTGGGCGAGCACCTGCTCTACCTCGAGCGGCTCAATGGCCTACCCAAGCGCCAGGCCAGGGCGGCCCACCAGGAATGGATCGCTCACTGTGGGATTCTCGATTGGTGGGGCAAAAAGCTAGAGGAGATGTCGAAGGGGATGCAGCAAAAAATTCAGTTCATTGCCACGGTAGTCCACCGCCCGCCCCTGCTCATCCTCGACGAACCTTTCTCCGGGCTCGACCCCATCAACACCAACCTGATCAAAGACGAGATTGATAAAATGGCCCGGGAGGGGACCAGCATCATCTTCTCCACCCACCGCATGGAGCAAGTAGAAGAAGTCTGCCAACACATCGTACTGATCAACCAGGGACGCAACGTACTGGAGGGGCCCGTCGACGAAGTCAAGCACCGCTTTAAGGAAAACCGTTTCCGCATCCAGTTCCTCGGCATCCTCCCTTCCGACCTGGAGGAGCGGATCAGCATTATCGAGCGGTGGGCGCAGAGCATCACCGTACAACTCGACGGTACCCAGGATTCCAATAGCCTGCTGCGCTACCTATTGGATCACCAAATTCAGGTGCTGGCCTTCCACGAAATCCTCCCCAGCCTCAACGAGATCTTTATCAAACAAATCGGCGCCTTTGATGCTGCCTCCCAAAATTCCTAAGCGATGGAAAAACTATGGCTCATCATCAAGCGCGAATACCTAACCCGAGTTCGGAAGCGCTCCTTTTTGCTCGCTACTTTTCTCACCCCGCTGGCCTTCGCCATCTTCTTCGTCATCATTGGCGTTATCTTCTCTTACGAAAGCGGCGAAACCCTCCACATCGCCATCGTCGATGAAGGCAAAATCTTGCGCAACAATTTCAGTAAGGATGAGGATAATTTGTACTTCCACGTCGTCTCCACCCCCTTGGAGGAGTTGAGGGAGACCTTTGGTGCGGGCAAATACGACGGCATTCTGGTACTGCCCAAGATCAGCCAACTCCAGGCGCAGGACCACACCGTCTATTACTACCGCGAAAAGCCCTTGGGGCTCGACGTGCGGACGACGGTGGTGGCCAAAGTCCGCAATCGCATCCGAGATTACAAGATGCGCATGCTCAATCTCGAAGAGGTGGACATCCGCAGCCTCAAGGTCAGCGTGGAGTTTCAACCCGAAGCCATTCGGGAGGGAGATGCCGAGAGCAGCTCGATGGCGGCCTGGATTGCGGCGGCCATCGGAGGGATGATGGGGGTAATCATGTACATGACGGTTTTTATTTACGGCATGATGGTGATGCGGAGCGTGATGGAAGAGAAGATGAACCGCATCGTGGAAGTGATGATTTCCTCGGTCAAGCCCTTCCAACTGATGATGGGAAAAATCATCGGGGTGGGCGCCGTAGGCTTGACCCAGGTCGCCATTTGGGGCATTTTGATTCCACTGGTGTACGGCTTGGTCTTTCTCCTCTTTGGCTTCAACAGCTCCCAAACCGAAATGGCCATGTCGACGGCAGACATCGATCAGGTGGACCTCCAGTTGATGGCCGAGCAGATTGGCGGCGAGCTGTGGTCGCAAAATTGGGCCTTGATTCTGCCGCTCTTCGTGTTTTACTTTTTGGGGGGCTATTTTCTCTACGCCTCGTTATTTGCGGCGGTGGGTTCGGCGATGGGTGACGATATGGGAGAGGGACAAGCCCTGACCATTCCCATTACCATTCCGGTGGTGCTGGCTTTTTACATCATGTTTGTAGCGGTGCGGGCGCCCCAGAGTAACTTGGCCGTGTGGTCGTCCATCTTTCCCCTGTTTTCTCCCATCGTGATGCCCGCCCGGCTCGCCTTCGACCCCCCCTGGTGGGAAATTGCGGCTTCGGTACTCAGCCTAGCCGCCACCGCCATCTTCTTCGTCTGGCTATCTGGCCGGATCTATCGGGTCGGCATCCTGATGTACGGTAAGAAGGTAAGCCTGCGCGAGATTGGCCGCTGGCTGTTCTATCGAGGTTAGGGAGGGCTAAAAATCGTTTTTGCTTATACTTCAAAGGTCAGCTCCACCTCATCGCTGGTGGGATGCGCTTGGCAGGTGAGGATGTACCCTTCCTCTACCTCATCGGGATCGAGGGAAAAGCAGATTTCCATTTCGGTACTGCCCTTGGTCACCTTGGCCATACAGGCGGCACAAGAGCCAGCGGTACAGGAATAGGGGGGATCGTGCTTGGCATCGAGCATAGCATCGAGGATGGTCTTGCCCTTGGGAATGGTCAATTCGATCGTTTTCCCCTCCAACAGTACCTTGGCCCGCGCCCCGTCGGTACCCATATTTTGGGCGACCTCCGGATCGACCTCATCGGCGGTAAAGCGCTCGGAGTGGACGTGTTTGGCATCGACCCGCTGCTCCTCCAGCAGGGCCTTTTCGACGGCATTGATCATGGGATTGGGGCCGCAAATGAAGTACTCGCACTGGCCCGTACGGGAGGGATTTTCTTCCAAAAAGTGCGCCACCGCCTGGGCATCGATGCGGCCGGTCTTCCCCGCCCAACTGATCGCCGCCTTTTTGAACAGTCCCGACCAACCTTTTTCCTTTTTCTTAATCGGCTGACTCAGCATGTGCTCCACGATCAGTTGATCCGCGTAGCGCTTGCCCATCTGTTCCAACTGGTCGCGGAAAATGATGCTGTCCTCCGAGCGATTGCCGTAGAGGAGAAAAACCGTACTGAGGGGTTCTTTTTCCAGGATGGTTTTGAGGATCGACATGAGGGGGGTGATGCCGCTACCCGCACCAAACAGGTAGTAGTCCTTGCGCTGGTCGGGGTCGAGATCGGTGTAAAAGCGACCGTCGGGTACCATCACCTCCACGGTATCGCCGGCGCTAAGTTGGTCATTGATGTGGTTGGAGACGAGGCCCCCTTCCAGCCTCTTGACGGTCACCACGAGCTCCTCTTCGACGGGGCTGCTCGACATGGAGTAGGCCCGGCGTTCTTCCTGCCCATTGAGCATAAACCGCAGGGTGAGGTACTGACCTTGGGTGTACTGGAATTGCGGCCTAAGCTCCTGCGGAACGTCGAAGGATAGGGAAACGGCACGGTCGGTCTCGGGGTGTACTCTGGTGATGGTGAGGGGGTGAAAAGTAGTACTCATAACGCAGCAGGATCAGCGGTTTGCGAGGGAAAATTAATCTTTAATTACTACCCCTGGAACAGCAAAATGAGGTGGTGGTTTAGCGGACCCGATAATTTTGACCCAGAAGTGATGGATTGCCCACTTTTCCCCATCATTTGAGTCGATTTTTTCGTATAATAGTTCGGTACACCTTCCCGTTGCCAGCAAATACCTTACGCCATGCTCAGAGATGCAAAATATTTATTGGCCTACCTGATTCCGCTAGCGGTACTGGGGGGCATTTATTTTGGGGGAATTTGGTCGCCGGGATCGGTGTACATCGCTTTTGTAATGATCCCCTTGTTGGAACTCGTTTTGCCCCAGTCGGATCAAAACCTCAGCCCGTCGCTGGAATCTTCCAAAAATGCGTCCTTCTTTTTTGACCTTTTGCTCTACCTCAACATCCCCATTGTGTACGGTCTGCTGTGGTATTTCTTTAGCAGTGCTATGACGAGCGACTGGTCGACCCTCGAAACCATCGGCCTCCTACTCAACATGGGCCTCCTGCTGGGTACCCTAGGCATCAACGTGGCGCACGAATTGGGGCACCGGCCGGAGTGGTACAACCAACTGGCCGCTCAAGCTTTGCTGCTCCCCAATCTGTACCTGCACTTCAACATCGAGCACAACCGCGGCCACCACAAAAACGTGGCTACCGACGAGGACCCCGCCTCCGCCCGACGGGGGGAGGTCGTCTACGCCTTCTGGTTGCGCTCGGTAGTGGGCAGCTACCGCAGCGCCTGGGCCCTGGAAGCGGAGCGCCTGCGCCGCCACGGACAGTCTCCCGGGAGTTGGAACAATCAGATGATCCGTTTCCAGGTCAGTCAGATCGTCTACCTGACGGCCATCGCCGCTTTCTTTGGCCCCCAGGTTCTGCTTTACGCCATTCTCATCGCCATTGGTGGCTTTAGCCTCTTGGAGGTGGTCAACTACATCGAGCACTACGGTTTGCGACGGAAAAAACTGGCCAACGGCCGCTACGAACGGGTCACGCCCCAGCATTCCTGGAATTCGGACCACGAGCTGGGCCGGATTTTTCTCTACGAGCTCACCCGACACGCCGATCATCACTTCAAGGCCAACCGCAAGTACCAGGTCCTACGCCACCTCGACGAAAGCCCACAACTGCCCTACGGTTATCCGGGATCGATGCTGTTGGCCCTCTTCCCCCCCCTGTGGTTTCGCCGGATGGATCGGGAGGTGGACCGCTGGCAGGAAAGCCGGCGCAAGACGGTGGTGGAAAGCACGGGAATGGGCTAAAGACGTAAATTGGAGGTGGAGTATTTGCGCGAGTCATTATCTTTGCCTCAGCAAAATTTACGCATGGCCCAGAAATTATCCATCGTCATCCCCGCTTACAATGAAGAACGCACCATGGCGGCGATTCTCGACCGAGTGCGGGAAGTGGAGTTGATCGAGGGCTTGGAAAAAGAAGTCCTGATCGTCAACGACTGTTCGACCGACGCGACGGAAACCGTCATTCAGGACTACCGCCGGGCCCATCCCGACCTGGCCATTCACTACCAAAAGCTGCCCGTCAACCAAGGCAAGGGGGCGGCCCTCCACGCCGGAATTCGAGCCGCCACCGGCGATTTTCTCATCATCCAAGACGCCGACCTCGAATACGACCCCAAGGAATACAACCTCCTGTTGCCCCCCATTTTGGAGGGCTTTGCCGACGTCGTGTACGGATCGCGTTTTATCGGCGGGCGGCCCCACCGCATCCTGTTCTTTTGGCACTCGATTGGCAACAAGTGGTTGACCGGGCTGTCCAATGCCTTTACCAATTTGAACCTCACTGATATGGAGACTTGCTACAAGCTGTTCCGAACCGAGTTGATTCAGCAGTTGGACTTACGAGAAAAGCGCTTTGGCTTTGAGCCCGAGGTGACGGCCAAGATCGCCCGCTTGCCGGGGGTGCGTCTCTACGAGGTGGGCATTTCGTACTACGGCCGTTCGTACGAGGAGGGGAAAAAAATTGGCTGGCGGGATGGCTTTCGCGCCATTTATTGCATCCTGAAATACAACTTATTTTCGCGCTCATGAAGGAATTTGCCTACAAAGAATACGACCTGGAAGGGATGGAAACCCTCCAAACCATTGCGGAAGCCAATCAGTTCAACGAGTGGATGTACCAGACGACGTCCCGCCAGCTGCGGGGGCGGATCATCGAAATCGGTAGTGGTATCGGCAATATTTCCTCCTTCTACCTGCGCGACGGGCGCTCCCTACACCTGAGCGACATCCGCGCCAACTACTGTGCCTTTCTGCGGGATCAATACGGAAAACACGAGCACATACTGGGCATTTCCCAGATCGACCTGGTGCATCCCGAATTCGAGCGCCACTACCGCGACCTGCTCGGAAGCTTCGACGGACTTTTTGCGCTCAACGTCGTCGAACACATCAAAGACGACCGGCTAGCGATCGCCAATGCCAAGCAGTTGCTCCGACCGGGAGGACGGATGGTCATCCTCGTACCGGCTTACCAGTTTTTGTACAACAGCTTCGACAAAGCCCTAGAGCACTACCGCCGCTACAACAAAAAACGCTTACAAGGTCTCTTTATCGACAACGATCTCCACATCGAGCGTAGCCAGTACTTCAACCTGGCGGGTATTGCGGGCTGGTTTGTGTCGGGGAATATTTTGCGCCGAAAACTCATCCCCTCGGGGCAAATGCAGCTGTACAACCGGCTGGTGCCCTTGTTCAAGTTGGCGGATCGCCTGACTTTTCGGCAAATGGGGCTTTCCGTGATCGTGGAGGGGGTCAAAAAATAGTTACTCCGCCGCCCGGAGGAAGTAGCTTTTGGCCGGTAGTTTGCGTATCTTTACCACGGAGCTTAGGGAGTCCCATTCTTCGGGGTCAGTCGTGGATACAAGCTGCGAATGGCCCTTCGGAATACTTCTGGCGGGTCTAAATGTTGATCCAGCAAGCTATTTTTGGTCATTTATGGCGTTTTTTGCCGTCGAAAGGAAAAAATTAACCTAAAATAAACCCTACTCTCCTGAAAAATGTTGATATTATGTTGATTGGAGAATAATATATGCTTCAGCGATTCAATCCATATCGTCCCATTACCATCTTCGTACTAGTACTCAGCTACGTATGGATTGTTTTCCAATACCCCATTCAGGAGGCCTTGCACATGATTGTCCACATGCCGGACATGCAGCAAGAAACCTTCATCTTCCACTCCCACGACGACGAAGATACCGGTCACTTCCACCGCAATTTGCAATTGCTAGAGGAGGTTGCCGACTCCAATAATGCAGAGGACAGCCCACAGACCGACTTGGAAATAAAAAAGAAAATCGAAATCGTCGATTTTGCCCAGGCTTTGAAACAAGACAGCCCCCCAGCGACACCCACTGTGGCCTTTTACCTCCTCCCCTTTTCTTCTCCTTTCCTAAACGTAAATAGCCCGCCTCCCCGGCCGTGCTAATCTTTTTTGGAGTTCCCTACGCGTATGGACCAGTTTTTCTAGTAGCGCCGTCTTTTCGACGGTGATTGCGTTTGGTCAACCGTTTCGAAAATTATCAGCACATACAAATGGGGTCCTTCCACCAGTGCTTCCCCGCGTTCAGAACGCCGCGGAGACGAAGATTCATTCTCAACGTTTCACCGAAAGGAAAATCACATCATGAAAAAGATTATCTATCCCTTATTGGCCATTCTCTTTATTGGCGTTAAGGTACTGAAGGGCGACGAGTCCCCCTTTGGCCACTGAATAAAATAACACATCCGGGTTCGCCTACCGGCGCGTGCCGGTAGGCCAACCCGGAAGTAACATTTCATTGTTGATGCCAT
>CALCCH010000372.1 GCA_937899855.1 uncultured Saprospirales bacterium
CACAGCTATCTACGACGTGGCCCTGCTGATCCAGGAGAATCGACTGAATCGGGGGTGGGGAAGAAGGGGTCTTGACTGTGTGCATACCGATTAATCCAGCAGTTTGGCGCCGAGTTGGTAGAACAATTCGTTGACATTTTCGCCGGTTTTTGCGCTCGTCAGGAGGTCGTGGGGGAGGGGCAGTTCGCTACTGATGCGGCTGATGTCGGCTTCGCTCACCAAATCCTTTTTGTTGCCGACAATCTTGATCACTGCTCCCTTGGTCAGGTCCTGTAGGTAGTCGATGTCTTTGGTCAGACTGTGATAGGTGCTCGGGCGCGTCAGGTCAAAGACGTAAATGATGCCGCTGGCCCCCAGAAAGTAAGAAGTGGGGACTTTGTCCTGCGCGACCTCTCCGGCAATGTCCCAGATCATGAGGGCCACCGTCCGTCCGTCGACTTCGATCGTTTTCTTATTGACCTTTACCCCAATGGTGGTGAGGTACTTGTCGCTAAAACGGGAGTAGATAAATTGGTTGAACAGGGAGGTCTTCCCCACTCCGAAACTACCCGTCAGAATAACTTTTTTGCTGGTCATATGGCTTGGCTTTTTCAGTGGGCCCCGACTGCTCAGTGGAGCAATTGGCTTTCCTGCCCAATGAATCGGTTTTCGAGTTGTTGAGAAATGTGGGTAAATCCTGCTTCGCTAGGGATTACCAGTTTATTGGTAATTTCTTGCTCCGCAAAGTCGAGCAGGTGATCGTTGAGGCGTCCTTTTTCGAGTTCCGAAATCACTCCGCTCAGGGCGATGGCAATAAAAAAGGCGGGG
The DNA here is from genome assembly GCA_937899855.1 of uncultured Saprospirales bacterium. Classification (GTDB taxonomy): domain Bacteria; phylum Bacteroidota; class Bacteroidia; order Chitinophagales; family Saprospiraceae; genus CALLVY01. The sequence goes on from CALCCH010000372.1 coordinate 808, forward strand.
AAATTTTGGAGGTATATTTTGTGGTGGTCGTATTCGATCATGCCCAGGTCTTGGCTGCCGTCCATAAAGGCGTCTTCCACAAAGGCCTTGATGGCCGTGAGCATGCCCGCCACTACGTCCGAATCGACGGTTTTTTGGGCCGAGGCATTGCCCAGGAGAAGTCCCGAGTCGCGCTGGATGACAAACACTTCGAGTATTTGTGGGGCTTTGCTCTCGACCAAAAGCAGGTCTGTATCGCCTATTCCCCAGACCATGACCTTGAAGCGCTGCCAAAAGTTGAGGCGTTGGATGGTCCGTCGTATCTGCTGATCGATGGCTTCGCGGAGCAATTGGAACTGGTGGGCGATGTACTTTTTGATCATCTTGCCCAGCACCGGATAGAGCGTATTGAGGATGTCTTCGGAGGAGCTCTTGATTTTTTCCTCCATCATTCGATCGACTACTCGCCGGTAGTGTTCGGGAAACTGTTGGCGCAACTGCTCCAGGTGTTCCTCGATAATGGGGCTGACCCGCTCGGACAGGTCTTCCTTGGTCTCGACGATGGTTTCTAAGCGATCGAGTTTGGCACGCTCCTTCCCCAGCAGAATCTCTTGGAGCTGCTGCATCTTTTCTTGTTCCGACCCAGTGGTATCCTTGCGTTTCATCTTCGGTTCCAGTCAGATTTAACCCGCGATGAGTTTTTGGCCCATTTCGCTGAGGAGTTGGCCGATGCGGGCCTGATCCGCGCGGCTGGTATCGCGCAGGGCTTGTTCGAGGGCTTCCAGGCGCTTGCCAATGGCCTCATCCAATTGGTTGAGTTGATCGGTGAGGCTTTTCTCCAGGCGATTGTTTTGATCGAGGGCCTGGTTGTTTCCCCGATCGATTTGGGTTTCCAGGTCTTCCATCATGGCCGTCATTTTTGCTTCCATTTCCCGGAAACGACGTTCGTATTCTTCCATCTGTCGTCCCATCAGGATATCGCGGATGGTTGATATTTCGCCTAAATTCATGGGAGTCTCGCTTGTTTTTCCATTGTCTGGCATAGCGCAAAGGGATTGATTGATTAGGTGATTGGTCAATACCGTTTTAATTCACTTTTATTTCACTAATTTTAAATGAAATAGCGGTATTCGGTTTACTTGTCCTACCGCCAATTTAGCCCAAAAATTGGGAATTTTCATGGAATCAATTGAAAAACGCCAATGTGTAAACGCGCCATAATGAAGCGGGTAGGAGCGCCTCGTTCCTTCGGGGGAAAAATTTGCTGCCGATGATTTTGCAGGTCTACGCCCCCCAGCCAACGCCGCGCGTACGCTACTGCGTCGCATTTTGGGCCGAGGAGCTGCTGAAGGTACCCGTCCGCATTCACACGGATCCGGCTGACTATCGCTCCGCCACGGGGTGGCACCTCAATTACAGCTACCGCCGCGAACTGCCCCACGAATGCTGGATCGTACCCCAGGGGCTGCTCTTCGAGACGGGTTGGCGAGCGCAGGCCATTCGCGTTTTTCAATGCCGCGGTCGAAGTGCCTTCTTCGGCGAGCCCGGTGGCGAGGGAGATCTGCCTTTCGACCTACTGGCCATGAGTTTTTACCTGCTCAGTCGCTACGAAGAGTACCTCGATTTTACACCGGACGCCCACGGGCGTTTTCCCGCTCGCGCCAGCCTGGCTCACCGCCACGGTTTTCTCAGCCAAGCCCTGCTGGATGCCTGGGCCCTGGAGCTGCGCCGCTTGTTGGGTACCCAGCCCGGGCGAGCTGCTCTCGCTCCGCCGCCCTACCAATTTCTACCCACCTACGATATTGATCTGGCCTGGGCCTACCGCCACAAGGGTGGGTGGCGTTTTTGGGGAGGGCTGTGGCGCGACCTGTTTTACGGTCGTTGGAAGGCAGTGGGGGAGCGCTTGAAAGTGGGCCTGGGCTGGTCAAAAGACCCCTTCGACACTTTTGATTATATGGGGCAATGGCAGGAAAAGTTGCGTTTCGACCCCGTCTATTTCTTTTTGGTAGGGGAAGCCGGGCCTTACGACAAAAATCATGCTCCCGACAATCCACCCTTCCAACAGCTGATCCGACAGCTCCACCGGAGCTACCGGATTGGGCTTCACCCCTCGTACCGATCGTACGATCAACCAGCGCGCGTGGCACAGGAACAGCACCGTTTGGAAAGCATTATCGGCGAACCCATCGTCCGCAGCCGGCAGCATTACCTGCGCTTGCGCTTTCCCCATACCTACCAAACCTTGTTGGACGTGGGCATCCGCGAGGACCACACCATGGGCTACGCCGATGCCCTGGGCTTCCGCGCCGGAACATCCCGGGCGTTTTGGTGGTACGACCTGTCGACCGAGCAGCAGACGCCCCTCCGGGTGGTTCCCTTTGCGGTGATGGACGTTACCCTGCGGCAGTACTTGGCGCTGGAGCCCACCGCCGCCTTGGCGCTTGTGGCGGACTTGATTGCGGAGCTGCGTACGGTAGGGGGCACTTTTGCGATGCTGTGGCACAACAACTCCTTGTCCGAGCGCGAGGGTTGGGAGGGGTGGCGGCGGGTGTACGAAGGGATGGTGACGCTGGGGCGGGAATGAAGGCGAGCTCCCACCTTTGATTTCCCCAATAATTTCTTAGCTTTGGAGAAAAGGAAAACCCACCATGATCCACATACTGAGTGAGCACCATTCCCTGGCAAATCGCTTCGTTGCTGAGTTGCGCGACGTCAATGTCCAAACCGACCGGCTCCGCTTCCGCCGCAACCTGGAACGCCTCGGTGAGGTGCTGGCCTACGAAATTTCCAAAACGATGGACTACGGTCCCCGGGAGGTCGAAACGCCGTTGGGGATCGCTTCGGTACAGCTGCCCACCCAGCGCGTGGTCATCGCCAGCATTCTGCGGGCGGGCCTGCCCTTTCACCACGGCTTGCTCAATTATTTTGACGATGCGGACAATGCCTTCGTCTCGGCCTATCGCCACCACCACAAAAGCGGTAGTTTTGAGATCAATGTCGAGTACGTATCCTGCCCCAATCTCGACGATTGTGTGCTCATCCTCGCCGATCCCATGCTCGCTACCGGCGCCTCGATCAACCTGACCCTCAACAAACTCACGGAGCACGGTCCGCCCCAGGCCATCCACGTCGTCACCGCCATTGCCTCTACGCCAGGGCTCGACTACATCCGGCGGCTACACCCTAAAATCTCCATCTGGATGGGGGCACTCGATGAAGAACTGACCGCCCGCTCCTACATCGTACCCGGTCTGGGGGATGCTGGCGATCTCGCTTTCGGTAGCAAGTTACAGGATTAGGGCTTCCTCCGAGGGCAACTTGTATATCCCTAAATATTTATTAGATTTGTCCCGCTATCAGATTTCTGTCCCACTATGTTGCAGTCCTTGACGCCGGGTTTGATCTTAGGGATCGTCGCATTGTATTTTGCAGTGCTGATGGCGGTTTCCTACTGGACCAGTAAAGATACCGGCAACGCCAGCTTTTTCCTGGCCAATCGCGAGTCGCCCTGGTACCTGGTTGCCTTTGGGATGATTGGCGCCTCGCTTTCGGGAGTTACGTTTATTTCCATCCCCGGGGTCGTGGGGGGCACGGGAAAGAATATGGATTTTTCCTACCTCCAGGTCGTCTTTGGTTACCTGGTCGGCTACCTCGTCATCGCCACCGTGTTGATGCCCCTGTACTACCGGCTCCAACTCACCTCCATCTACGGTTACCTCGAAAAGCGCTTTGGCTTTCGTTCGTACCAGACCGGCGCCGCTTTTTTTCTCCTCTCCCGAACCATCGGCGCGGCCTTCCGACTCTATCTGGTCGCCTCCGTACTACAGGTTTTTGTGATGGATGAATGGGGCATTCCCTTCGCCCTGACCGTACTCATCACCATCCTTTTGATCTGGACCTACACCTTCCGTGGGGGCATCCGAACGATCGTCTACACCGATGCGCTGCAAACTTTTTGCATGCTGCTCGCCGTTATCCTTACCATTCTGGCCATCGGCCAATCCCTGGATTTGGGGCTGGGTGGCTTAATTGCAGAAATCAGGTCGAGTGAGTATTCCCAGGTTTTTTTCTTTGCCAATGGTTGGAGTGATCCCAATAATTTCTTCAAACAATTTTTTGCAGGTGCGTTGATTACAATTGGATCAGGACATGATGCAAAAGAACCTCAGTTGTCGAACCATCGGGGAGGCCCAGAAGAACATGTTTAGCTTCAGTGTGGTGCTGGTGGTTGCCAACCTGTTGTTTCTTGCTTTGGGGGCCCTGCTCTTTATCTACGCCTCGCACGTGGGCATCGAAATCCCCAGCCGAACCGATTACCTCTATCCCACCATTGCCCTCCAGCACCTCAAGCCCTGGGTAGGGATCGTCTTCGTCCTCGGACTGATTGCGGCGGCGTATTCCAGCGCCGACTCGGCCCTGACGGCGCTAACCACCTCCTTTTGTGTCGATTTCCTGGGTTTTGAGCGGGAAGAAAACCCCGACCCGGCGGCCCAGCAGCGGACGCGTTTTCGGGTTCACATTGCCTTTTCGGTCCTCCTCTTTTTCCTCATTGTGATCTTTGAAGCCCTCAACAACGATGCGGTCATCAATAGCCTCTTTACCGCTGCGGGCTACACCTACGGGCCCCTCTTGGGGCTCTACGCCTTTGGCCTGTTTATGCGCAAACGCAAGGTCGTCGATGAGTATGCTCCCCTGGTCTGCATTGTCGCCCCCATCCTCACCTTTGTCCTCAACCGCTACTCCGACGTGCTCCTGTTTGGCTACCAATTTGGTTTTGAATTGTTATTGCTCAATGGCTTACTCACCTTCCTCGGCCTCTTCATCTTCTCCGACTACAGCATCGACGAAGATCGGGAGTAAATGTGGAGAGCGTTCAAATGTCAGGGAGTAGCAGTCGGGGATTTTATCCGGTCAAAAGCGTAACTTTGGACGCCGATTTTCGGTACCACCATATGAACAGCTGGTCCTTATTTCTGGCATTTAGGCCATCAAATAAGTAAAACTGACCCTGGCACAATGATTCCTTGTACATTTCTTAGGTGTGGGTTTAGCCTATGCTGTTTACTTTTTGTCCTCTCCTTGGCGGCGGATCCCGTCGATACCCTCTACGATTATCACAGCCTCCAATTTTACACGGGCAGCGCGGATCGCGTTTACCTCCAGCACGAACGCTACTACGGCACTTTCGTCAGGGATACTTGTACCACCCCGAATTACGGAACGACCCTACCCTCCATCACGGGCTGCTGGCGCCGACTGCACCACAATTTCTCTCCCCGCTACTGGGCCATCGGGGGGCCAACCAACGATCGACAGATCGGAAACGCGGTGAGGCACGAGGTGGACGCCATCAACTGTGCCGCCATCGCCGCCCACCGTGCCGGTGGCGATACCGTGGAGATTGACGCCTTATACCCCATCGATCGCCCGGTGTTTTTGCTGTCGGGCAATACCTACTTGGGGATGGGCGATAGCAGTGGCTGGGTACGAACCGATCCTCCGGTTACCGTACTGACCGACACGGCTCGGGTGGGCGATCGCCAGCTCAAGGTGCGGAACAATCGGGGATTTCGGGACCTGCAAAAGATCAACATCGTCAACGGACCGGGCTTCAATCAGGTGGCGGGCCACATTTCCTACACCGCTTCCATCGACACCCTACTGGGCGGCGAAACCCTCATTTGGCTCTCGGGGCGTCCGATTGGCCGGCAGATGCTGCCCGGAGATACGGTTAGT
>CALCCH010000373.1 GCA_937899855.1 uncultured Saprospirales bacterium
GGTGTGTCTATTCCTCCTAATACCCCTCTGTTTTTTGAGATCGAGCTGATCGACTTTTTCGATCGGGCCGAGATGGAGGCCAAGCAACGGAAAATTGACGACGAGGCCATCAGCCAGTACCTCCAAGAAAACCAGATGGAGGCCCAGCGGACCGAGTCGGGTATTTACTACCTCATTGAAAAGGAAGGAACGGGCGATGCTCAGCCCGATCAGAATGCACAGATTACCGCCCACTACCACGGTACGCTGCTCAACGGCACCGTTTTCGATTCGTCGGTCGACCGGGGCGAGCCCTTTAGCTTTAGCCTGGGCGGGGTGATCCCCGGCTGGCAGGAAGCCATGAAGCTCCTCAAGAAGGGGGGCAAGGGTAAATTCCTCATTCCCTCGGGCCTGGCTTACGGATCGCGGGGCTCCGGTCCTAAGATTCCACCCAACAGCCCCCTGATTTTTGATATTGAGCTGATTGACTTTGCCGATCGGGCCCAGCTGCAAGCCCAGCAGGCCAAGACGGACGAAAATGCCATTAAATCCTACGTTCGCAAGCAAGGGATGAAGACCAAGCAAACCAAGTCGGGTATCCACTACGTGATGGAGAAAGAAGGGGAAGGGGATGCCCATCCAACCGTGAATTCCCAGGTGACGGTACACTACCGAGGCACCCTCCTCGACGGGACGGTCTTCGACTCCTCCTACGATCGGGGCGAGCCCATTTCTTTCAAACTGTCGCAGGTAATCCCCGGCTGGCAAGAAGCCATTCCGCTGCTCAAAAAAGGCGGTAAGGCCACCTTCGTCATCCCCTCCGGGATGGCTTACGGCGCGCGTAAGGCCGGTAAGATTCCCCCCAACTCCGTACTCGCCTTTGAGGTGGAGTTGATTGACTTTTAGGGATTTTTTGACTAAAATGAAGGCCCTTTTCCGAGAATGCGGAGAAGGGCCTTTGTTTTTTTACCAAACGAATTGCCATGTTTCGATTGCTCCTGGGAGCGGCCCTGTTCCTCCTGCTCGGTACCGCCTGTACCCCCGACCCCCAAGCTCAACTCCGTCGCCAACTCATCGAAAACCCCACTACGCGTGGCGAGATCGAGCGCAATCAACTCCTGGAGTACGCCCTCCAAATACAGTGGAACGTCCAAGCGACCCCTTCCGGGATGTACTACCTCATCGAGGAGCCCGGCCGGGGGGAGGACCATCCCACGGCGGACGCTACGGTCACCTTTTTCTACACCTGCGAGCGTCTGGATGGTTTTGTCTGTGGCGATTCGCGTGAGCGGGGGCAAGCCACCCAACTTGACCTCGACAGCCGGGGCGTCATCCCGGGATGGATCGAAGCCTTTTCTTTGCTCAAGAAGGGTGGGCGTGGCAAATTCCTTCTTCCCTCGGCCCTGGCCCACGGCGAACGTGGAGCCGGTACCTTTATTCCGCCCAATACCCCCCTGGTGTACGACCTGGAACTCATCCGTTTTGGCGAGCGCCGCGACCTGGTCAAGCAACGCAACCGGAAGGAGGAAGGTGAAATTCGCGATTTTTTGGCCGAAAAGGGTTGGACGATGCAGCGCGCGCCGAGTGGTTTGTACTACCGGATTGACGTGGAAGGGGAGGGGGACCGCTATCCCAATTTACAATCCAAAGTCCGGGTGCGTTACCAGGGTTCCTTTTTGGATGGCTTCAGCTACGCGCAGTCGCCAAAGACGGGGGAATGGGTAGAGCTGGGCTCGGCCATGGACTTCTGGCAGCAGGCCATTCCCTTACTTCAAAAGGGGGGCAAGGGCACCTTCGTCGTCCCCAGTGGGCTGGCCTTTGGCAGCCGCGAAGTCGGAGCGATCCCCGCCAATTCGGTGCTTGTGGCGGAGTTTGAGCTGCTGGACTTCGAGTAGGATTTGCGGATGGTGGCGCCCTCCGGCTTCTTGGTTGTGGCGCTAAAAGTACGATCCCTCGTCGCACGCAATGGTGGGACGAGGGATCGGTTTGAATGCGGAGCAACTGCCGTAGGCGTCGCGTCTTACCTAGGCCTTTACCTGGTAAAAATTCATAATCTTTTGGGCCAGCTCCAGCCCGATGTTGCGCTGTGCTTCCTGGGTGGAGGCGCCGATGTGTGGCGTTACGGAGATCCGGGGATGGTTGAGCAGATCGGTTCGCGGAGTGGGTTCGTTTTCAAAAACGTCCAGTCCGGCCGCGCCCACCTTACCGCTTTCCAGGGCCGCCAGCAGGGCGTCTTCGTCGATCGATCCCCCGCGAGCGGTGTTGACTAAGATGACGCCGTCTTTCATCTGCGCCATTTCCTCGGCTCCGAGGAGGGGCTTACCCATCGAAGGTACGTGGAGGCTGATCATGTCGGCCTGGGCCAGCATGTCGGCCATCGGTACGGTAGGCACTTCGACGGACAAGCTGCCCCCCATATCCGCGTGGAGCTGGAGGTCGATGGTCTGCGACTTTACGTAGGGGTCGACGGGCAGTACCCGCATGCCCATGCCGAGGGCGATGCGCGCCGTTTCCTGGCCGATCCGACCAAAACCGATGATCCCGATGCTTCGGCCCCGGAGTTGGAAGCCTTTGGAGTAGGATTTTTTCAATTGCTTGAATTCCGTGTGGCCGCCGGTGGGCATCTCGCGATTGGCGCGGTGCAAAAAGCGGGCGAGGGAAAAGAAATGGCCAAAGGCCAATTCGGCGACCGCCTGGGAGGAGGCAGCGGGCGTATTGAAGACCTCGATGCCTTTGCTGCGGCCGTAGTCGACGTCGATATTATCCATCCCGACTCCACCCCGACCAATCATCTTGAGATTGGGGCACTGGTCGATGAGTTCTTTTCTGATTTTGGTGGCGCTGCGAACGAGTACCACTTCGAAATTAGGCAGTTCGGCGGGGAGGTCCGCCTGAGCGATCTTCTCGGTATGCACTTCGAAGCCGGCCGCTTCGAGCATCTGCTGCCCTTCGGAATGCATGCCGTCGTTTACCAATATCTTAGGCATAGGTGATTGATTTTACTCCTTCCAGCATCGGGGAGGAATGAGGTGAAATAAGAAATGCAAAGAACGGTATTTTTACCGACGAATGCCAGAATTGCCGATCCTATTTCGGGGGCCCTTACTGGCCGATGGCCGAGCGGATCTTTTCCAATTGTTCTACCGCCTCCCGCAACTCCGCTTCCTTCTCCTGGAGGGCGGCTTTGAGCTCCTCGTTCTCGCGGTACAGGTCCGTAATCCGCCGATCTTTAAAGACATTTTCTTCGCGTAGCTTGGCCAATTCTCCGTTGACCTCAATCTCCGTCATGGGAGCCGTCTCGGCGGCGGGGGCCTCCGCGGTACTCGGGGTATTGGCCGGGGGCGTCGGCTCGGCGGGCTGTTCCGTAGGGGTGGTCTTACCACTGACCAAGTCGCGAAGCGTCTGCATGGGGTCTTCTCCCTTGTAAGTGGTTACCCCGAAGAAGATGACGGGGGTGGCGATGAGTAGGAAAATGAGGAAGCGCGAAAAGCCGGTGAGTTGCGTTTTTGCCCGTGCCATAGTATCTCTTGGTTGGTGATAAATCGAAAACTTAAAAATACGACTTTAGGTTTGGATAAACTGGGATTTATCTACTGATCGGCTCAAAAAAAAGATAAATATTGCGCCGGGCCTGATTCGCCCCTGCCGACATTCTCTTATCTTTGTGGCCTACGCTACCCAATCGATCTTTTGTATGACCGAAGCCCTTCTTTTCGATGCCTTACGCACTCCCCGAGCCAAGGGAAAAAGCTCGGGTGCCTTTTACGGTGTTAAACCCATCGACCTGCTCGCCTCCGCCCTCCGAGCCCTACAAGAACGCAACGAACTGGATACCAGTCGGGTCGATGACCTGATTGCCGGTTGTGTCACCCCCATTGGCGATCAGGGGGGCAACATCGCCAAGGCCGCCCTGCTGTACAGTGGCTGGGCCAATGAGGTAGCGGGGCTACAGCTCAACCGCTACTGCGCTTCCGGTTTGGAAGCCGTCAACCTCGCCGCCGCCCGCATCCGGGCGGGCTTCGACCAACTCATCGTAGCCGGTGGCCTCGAATGCATGAGCTGCGTACCCATGGAAAGCGACGGCGGCCCCCTGCTCTTCGATCCCGAAGTATTGCACCGAACCGGCTACATCCCCCAGGGAGTCGCCGCGGACCTCATCGCCACCATCAACGGCTACGAGCGCGAAATCCTCGATCAGTACGCCCTCCAATCGCAGCAGCGGGCCGCCGCCGCCCAGGCGGCCGGCTACTTCGACCGCTCCATCATTCCCATCCACGATCAAAACGGCCTCCTGCTCCTCGATCGCGACGAATACCTCCGTCCCCAAACGACCCTGGAAAGCCTTGCGGGCCTGCGTCCCGCCTTCACCCACTACGGGGAGCAGGGCTTCGACGCCATCGCGCTCCGGCGCTACCCGGAGGTGGAGCGCATCCACCACCACCACACGGCGGGCAATTCCTCCGGCATCGTCGACGGGGCGGCCCTGGTCCTGCTGGGCAGTGCGGCGATTGGACAACAACTCGGGCTCCAAGCCCGTGCCAAGGTCCGCGCGGCGGCCGTGATCGGCTCCGAACCGACCATCATGCTCAACGGGCCCGGCCCCGCCAGCCGCAAGGTACTGGCCCAAGCGGGAATGGAGATCAGCGACATCGACCTGTGGGAAGTCAACGAAGCCTTTGCCGCCGTAGCCCTTCAGTTGCAACGCAGCTTTGAGCTCGATCCCGACCGGGTCAACGTCAACGGTGGCGCCATTGCCCTGGGGCATCCCCTCGGAGCTACGGGGGCCATGCTCCTCGGTACCCTGCTCGATGAACTGGAACGCCGCGACCTGCAAACCGGTCTCGTCACCCTTTGTGTGGGCGGCGGCATGGGGGTGGCCACCATCATCGAAAGAATCTAAAATCGTTTCCCACAGCTGATGATCAAGTATAAAAAAGACACCGACAACATTGTGACCCTCACCCTGGATATGGCCCATCGGGAGGTCAACATCATTAACCACGAGGTGGGGAAGGCCCTGCTACCCGTGGTCCAGCACTTGCACCGCGAAAAAGCAGCGGGCCGACTGCGGGGCATCATCATCACTTCGGCCAAGAAAACCTTTTCGACGGGGGGGGATTTGGATTACCTGCACCGCGTCCAAAACGTGGAGGAAATTCACCACTACGCCGAAAACCTCAAGCAGCTTTTTCGCGATTTGGAAAGCCCCGGCGTTCCCGTTGTGGCGGCCATCAACGGTAGTGCACTGGGTACGGGCTTTGAATTGGCACTAGCCTGTCACCACCGCATCGTGCTGGGGCGACCCAACATTCGCCTGGGGCATCCCGAGGTCACCCTGGGGCTAATTCCCGGTACGGGGGGCGTCATTCGATTGCTGTGGCTGTTGGGGGTGGAGAAGGCCTTTCGCGTGCTGACGGAGGGTCGGCGCTACACCCCCAAGGAGGCTTTGGAGGTGGGGATCATCGATGCCCTAGCGGATAGCGAAAAAGACATGCTGGAGCGGGCCAAAATCTGGTTGCTGGCTCAGGTGGAAGGGCGGCGTCCCTGGGACCGTCAGGATGGGCGCATTCCCGGAGGGACGGCGCGGGACAATGCCGTGGCTCAGGTGATTCGCCAACTGGCGGCGGATTTGACCCAGCGACAGCAGAACAACTACGCTGCGCCCCAGGCGATCCTCAATATTTTGTCCGAAGGCTCCAAGGTCGATTTCGATACTGCCTGTCGGATCGAAAGCCGCTACTTTACCGAGTTGGTATCGAGTCAGGAGAGTAAAAACATGATCCAGGCCTTCTGGTACGATTTCAAGGCCGTGATCGATGGGGCCAGTCGGCCCAAGGGCTTTGGAAAATTCCGACCCAAGAAGGTGGGCATCATCGGTTCGGGGGTGATGGGCTCTGGGATTGCGGCGGCCTGTGTGATGCGGGGTTTGGAGGTCATCCTGAAGGACATTTCCAAATCGGTGGCCGAGCGGGGAAAGCTGTACGCGGCTCAACGGCTGGTAGAGCTGGCGCAGGAGGGAAAAATTACCGAGGAAGACAGCTCCGCCCTCGTCGATAAGATCCAGACGACCAAGACCGCTGCCGATTTTGAGGACTGTGACCTGGTGATCGAGGCGGTGTTCGAAAACCGCAACGTCAAGACCAAGGTCATGCACGAGGCCGAGATGCACATGGACGAGTACTCGCTTTTTGCCACCAACACTTCCTCCATTCCCATTCGTACCCTCGCCGAGTCCTCCAGCCGACCCGGTAATTTTGTGGGCCTGCACTTTTTTTCCCCCGTCGAGGAAGTGCCCATCGTCGAAATCATTCGGGGCCCCCAAACCACCGATGAAACCATCGCCCGGGCCTTCGATTTTGTCAAACGCATCCGCAAGACCCCCATCATCGTCAAAGACAGCTGGGGCTTCTTCGCCTCCCGCGTTCAAAACACCTACCTCCTCGAAGGCATCCAACTCCTCAGCGAAGGCTACCCCGCCGCCCTGATCGAAAACGTGGGTCGCCAACTGGGCATGCCCAAGGGACCCCTCGCCCTGGCCGACGACCTCGGTCTGGACATGGCCCTGCGTTTCGAAAACCAAGCCGCCGTCCTCTACGGGCCCCAGTACATCCAGCATCCCGCCGTTCCCGCCCTAGTCAAGATGAAGGACGACCTCCAACGGCTGGGCGCCCGCAAAAAGGCCGGCTTTTACGACTATCCCCAAGCTGGGGAGCGATACCTTTGGACCGCCGTCCACGAGCATTTCCCCCACCATCGATCCGACTGGTCGCGCCAAAAACTCGAGGAGCGTTTGCTCTTCGTACAGGTCATCGAAGCGGTGTGGTGTCTTCAGGAAAAGGTGTTGTCGTCCGTCCCCGAGGCCAATTTGGGGAGCATCTACGGCTGGGGCTTTCCCGCCTTTAAGGGAGGGGTCATTCAATTCATCAACGATTACGGAGTGGTCGATTTTCTGGCGCGTTGTCGGGCCTACGAAAAGGAACACGGTCCCCGCTTTAAAGCGCCAAAACTGCTGCGGCAAATGGCGGCGGCGGCCAGCTAGCTGATCCTACTCCAACCCCGCAACTGCTTGCCGTGGGTCTCCAAATACCATTTGATGGGCTGGTGGATCGGCTTTTCCAGCTGGGGATCATCGTCCAGGATGCGGGCCGCCACTTCGCGAGCCGTCTGCAAAATCCGACCGTCGCGCGCCAGATCGGCAATGCGGAAATTGAGGATGCCACTCTGCTGCGTTCCCTCGATGTTGCCCGGCCCCCGCAAACGCAAGTCCGCCTCGGCAATCTCAAAGCCATTGTTGGTCCGTACCATCGTCCCGATCCGCTCCCGCGCCTCCTTCGACAACTTAAAGCTCGACATCAACAGACAGTAGGATTGTTCGGCCCCCCGCCCGACGCGCCCGCGCAGCTGGTGCAACTGCGATAGGCCAAAACGCTCCGTATTTTCGATAATCATCACCGAGGCATTTGGTACGTTGACTCCCACCTCGATTACCGTCGTGGCCACCATGATCTGGGTATCGCCCTTTACAAAACGCTGCATCTCAAAGTCCTTATCCTGGGCTTTCATCCGGCCGTGGACGACGCTGATCTGGTAGTCGGGGGGGGAGAAGTCGCGGAGGAGGTTTTCGTAGCCCGACTCCAGGTTGGCCAGGTCCAATTTGGCGGACTCCTCAATGAGGGGGTACACCACGTACACCTGCCGCCCTTTGGCAATTTCTTCCTTCATAAAACCGATCACCCGCAGTCGGTGGTTTTCGGTGCGGTGGATGGTCTCGACTGCCTTGCGGCCGGGGGGGAGCTCGTCGATGACCGATACGTCCAGATCGACGTAGAGGGTCATGGCCAGGGTACGGGGGATGCGGGTGGCGGTCTTCTCCAGGACGTGGGGCGGGTAGGGGTG
>CALCCH010000374.1 GCA_937899855.1 uncultured Saprospirales bacterium
CATCACCCGCTCCCGTATTTTCCACCATTCCTTCCCGCCTCCGCCCCCGCCCCCACCCCAATCTTAGCCGCTTTTAGCCCCGCTCCTCCTCCTTCAATCCTCCCATTTTTTCCCTATCTTAGCTGCCAATGAATCTGACTTATGCCTGAATACCTCCACCTCCACTGCCATACCCAGTACTCCCTGCTCGACGGCGCCTCCGACATCGCCACTATGATGGACAAAGCCAAGGCCGATGGCCAAAAAGGGCTCGCCCTGACCGATCACGGCAATATGTTCGGCGCCTTCAAGTTTGTCGCCGAAGCCCGCAAGCGCGACCTCAAACCCATCATCGGTTGCGAGTTCTACCTGGTCGAAGATCGCCACATCAGATCCTTTTCCAAAGCCAAGGGCAAACGCGATCGGCGCTTTCACCAACTGCTCCTCGCCAAGGACCAAGGGGGCTACGAGAACCTCTCCAAACTGTGCTCCCTGGGTTTTATGGAGGGCTTGTACAGCAAGTTCCCCCGCATCGACAAGGAGCTGGTCGAGAAGTACCACGAGGGCCTGATCGCCACCAGCTGCTGCATCGGGGCGGAGATTCCCCAGGCCCTGCTCCACGGACAGCAGGAAAAGGCCGAGGAAAAGCTCCGCTGGTGGCTCGATCTGTTTGGCGAAGACTTTTACATCGAGCTGCAACGCCACCGCGGACTGGAAAATATCGACGGGCTGGGTGTGAGTCAGGAGGACGTCAACCAACAGCTGATCCAACTGGCCAATAAATACGGGGTCAAAATCATCGCCACCAACGATTCGCACTACGTAGAGGAAGAAGATTGGGCGCCCCATGATATCCTGCTCTGCGTCAATACCAACAGACTGCAACAGGAAGAAAAACGCTTTAAATTTCCCAGTCCGGACTTTTACTTCAAAACCCAGGCTGAAATTGGACATCTGTTCATAGACGTTCCCCAGGCCCTCGACAATACCGTCGAGATTTACGATAAGATCGAGACCCTCCAACTGGCGCGGGATGTTTTGTTGCCCAATTTTCCGCTGCCCGAAAAATTCAAAACCCAGGACGACTACCTTCGCCACCTCACCTACGTCGGCGCCAAGCGCCGCTACGGCACCATCACGCCCCAGATTGAGGAACGACTCAACTTTGAGCTGGAAGTCATCCGCCAGTCTGGTTATCCAGGCTACTTCCTCATCGTTCAGGACTTTACCACCACCGCCCGCAAGATCGGAGTCGCCGTGGGGCCCGGCCGGGGCTCGGAGGAGGGCTAGGCGGAGGCCTATTGCATCGGCATCACCTACGTCGACCCCATCTAGTACGACTTGCTCTTCGAGCGCTTCCTCAACCCGGAACGGGTCTCGATGCCGGATATCGACATCGACTTTGACGACGAAGGACGCGCCAAGGTAATCGATTACGTGATCGAAAAATACGGCCGCAACCAGGTGGCCCAGATCATCACCTACGGTACCATGGCAGCCAAATCCTCGCTCCGCGATGTGGGCCGGGTGATGAATGTCCCCCTCCCCGAAGTCGATCGGGTGGCCAAGACCTTTCCCACCCACCTCAAAGCGACCCTCCGCAAGGTCTTGAGCGGAAAGGATGTGGACCCCAAGCTGAAATCGGAGATGAACTCCGAAGACGTCGAACGGGCCTACCACTTCCGCAACCTCGCCGAAGGCAGTGACGACATCGGCCAAATGATCCGTACGGCGCGCAAGCTCGAAGGCTCCATCCGCAATACGGGCATCCACGCCTGTGGAGTAGTCATCACCCCCGACGAAATCACCAAGTACGTTCCCGTCAAGATGGACAAAGAGTCCAACATGCTGGTCTCCCAATTCGACAACAGCGTCGCCGAAGATGCGGGCCTCCTCAAAATGGATTTCCTGGGGCTCAAGACACTCACCATCATCCGCGATGCCATCCGCATGATCAAAGAGGGCCACGGCCGCGAGATCGACCCCGATGCCGTTCCCCTCGACGATGCCAAAACCTACGAGCTTTTCCAACGCGGCGAGACGATCGGCATTTTCCAGTACGAAAGCGGCGGTATGCAAAAATACATGAAGGAACTCGCCCCCACCGCCTTCGAAGACCTCATCGCCATGAACGCCCTCTACCGGCCCGGGCCACTGGAATACATCCCCAATTTTATCGCCCGCAAACACGGTCGCGAACCCATCACCTTCGACCTGCCCGCCATGGAGGAATACCTCCAGGAGACCTACGGCATCACGGTGTACCAAGAGCAGGTCATGCTGCTCTCGCAAAAGCTGGCCGGCTTCTCCAAGGGCGAGGCCGATATGCTGCGCAAGGCCATGGGAAAAAAGAAAAAGAAGCTGATCGACCAGATGCACCCCAAGTTTATCGAAGGGGGCAACAAAAATGGGCACCCGGAAAAGGTGCTCAACAAAATCTGGAAAGATTGGGAAGCCTTCGCCTCCTACGCCTTCAATAAGTCCCACTCCACCTGCTACGCCTTCGTGGCCTTCCAAACGGCCTTCCTCAAGGCCCACTACCCGGCCGAGTTTATGGCCTCCGTACTGACGCACAACAAAAACGACATCACCAAGCTGACCTTCTTCCTCCGCGAATGCCACCGGATGAATTGCGAAGTACTCGGCCCCGATGTCAACGAAAGTGCCTCCGACTTTACGGTCAATAAGGAAGGCGCCATTCGCTTTGGACTGTCCGCCCTCAAGGGGGTGGGCGAAGGCCCGGTGGCCGCCATCCTCGAAGAACGCCAGCGGGGGGGAGCCTTCCAAAACCCCTTCGACATGATGCGGCGACTGAGCCTCCAGGCGATCAACAAACGGGTGATGGAAAGCCTGATCCTCGGTGGCGCACTCGACTGTTTTCCCGTACTCAACCGGGCTACCTATTTCGCTCCCTCCGAGCGTTACGACAGTTTTATCGAACACCTCCTACGCTACGGCAATGCCTACCAATCGCAAAAGGCCCAGAGTGCCATCTCCCTCTTCGGTGACTCGGAAGACGCCATGATTCCCGAACCAAACCTTCCCGAACGGGTGGAGTGGAGCCTCCTCGAAGCCCTCAACCGCGAAAAGCAAGTGACCGGGATCTACATCCGTGGCCACCCACTCGACGATTACAAGATCGAAGTGCAAAACTTTACCACCTGCAGCCTCGATCGCCTCGAACAGTACAAGGGCCAAAAACTCAACCTGGCGGGCATCGTCTCCGCCGCGAGCCACCGCATCAGCAAAAAAGGAACGGGCTGGCGCCTGCTTACCCTCGCCGACTACCTGGGGGCCTTCGAATTCCCCCTCTTCAGTAGCGACTACGCCCAGTTTAGCAATATCCTCCAACAGGGCCACGTCGTCTTTGTGAAGGGACAGTACCAAAAGCGCTACAACAGCGACGAATTCCAACTCAAGATTTTGGAAGTCAAAATGCTGGAAGACATCGCCGCCGACCTCACCGAATCGATTACCATCAAGCTGCCCATCGACTTGCTGTCGGAGCGCTTGATCGACGAAATAGATCTGCTGTGCAAAAACCGCAAGGGCAAGCACAAACTCAAGATGATTTTGCTCGATCGCACCAACAAAACCTCACTCAAAACCATCGCCAGCAGCCGCAAGGTCAATGCCGACAATGATTTCGTTGCCGAGCTAGACCGGATGGGGCTGGCTTACAAGGTAAACTGATCCGACCCGTGTCGTCTTCCCCCGCCCGCAAGACTACGCCTTCCCTCCCCACCAGCGGCTGGTGGACGCTCCTCGGCTTGCTGGCCTGCTACGCCGTGTGGCTGGCCGTCCAGGGCTATACCTACGGCCGGGGCGATCAGGTCGAAGTCCTGCCCTACACCCGCTGGATGCAGGATCCCACGCTTTATCCCCACGACTTTTACGTACAGTACATCCGCGCCGCCGTTCCCAACGAACGCTACTGGTTCTGTCGCTTGCTCGCCCAGTCCGGTACGGCCCTCCCCTGGTTCTGCGCCGGCTTGCACTTGAGCGGTAGCCTGCTCCTACTCGGCGGCTGGTACCGCATCGCCCGGCACTACCTCCGTTCGGAAGCACTGGTCTGGGTCCTTTTGCTGGCCCTTGGCCTGCCCCCCTTTTACGGCCTCAACCTGGGGGGCAACGAGTTGTACTACAACACCTTTATCCCCAGCCTCCTGGCCAAATCGATCGGCGTGTGGGGCCTGTACGCCTTTTTGCGGGAGCGGTGGTGGCCCAGCATCGTGGCCCTCATCGGAAGCACCCTGGTCCACCCCGTGGCGGGGAGCCAACTGTTCTTGCTCTTGGGAGGCGTCTTGCTACTCGAAAAGGGAAGGGGACGCCTGGGGCTCTCCTGGGGGCAGCTGGGCGCGCTGGCGGGGAGTTTTTTGCTGACGGCTGGCGCTTGGGTGGTGCTCCTCAAAGTGCAGTTTGACCGCGGCAGCATCGACCCGGCCCTGCTCTTCGAAATCATGGAATTTCGGGTGGCCCACCACTACTTTCCGGCCTATTTCTCCCTCCGGGCCTACGTGGTCTTGCTGCCCCTCTTCGCCGGGGCTACCTGGTTTTACGCCCGGCGGATACCCCGGCTGGCTTGGTTTTTTGGGCTGGCCCTACTGGGGGCTGCGGTGTACACCTTGGGGGTCTACGGACTGCGGAGTCCCAGTATTTTGGCGGCGCAGTGGTTCAAGTGTACAATCTGGCTCAAGGCGCTGGCCCTACTGGCGGTGCTGATGTGGGGGGAGGAAAAATGCCCACTGCTGAACCGGGCCGCTTGGCGGATAGGGGGGCGGGCCCCCCTGCTGGGCCTGGCGGGATTTGGACTGGCCGGAATGGTTTTTCCCTTTGGTCCTTTTGTCCACCGAACGTACGACTTTCCCTGGCGGAATGGTCCGGCCTTTGCCACTACCGAGCTCGACATCGCCCAACGGGCACAAGCGCTCACCCCGGCCGACGCGACCTTTATCATTCCCATCGACCTGACCAGCTTCAAATACCACAGCCAACGGTCTTGCTACATCGACTACAAGACCGTCGTGCACCGCAAAGACGCCCTCCCCATCTGGTACCAGCGGATCCAAGCGGTCTACGGCATTGATCTCCAGGACCGCCGGGCGGGGCGCGACTGGCAAAAGGCTCGCCAACAATACCGCCAACGCTCCGCTCCCGAATGGCAGGCCTTTCACCAACGCGGAGTCGACTATTTACTCACCACGACTACCCACCGTTTGGACCTGCCCCTAATCACCCAAAACCGAGATTACGCCATCTACGCACTGGGGAATCCATAAGGGAAGGGGAGATAAGTTTTTTCAAAAAAAATAACCACTCGTTTGTAAATCCGATTTTTAGTACTACTTTTACGCCGCTTCGTTCTTACTAGATAGGCAATTACATTTCCGCTTTTGCCGTCCCCCCGGGACGGCTCCTCAACCTTTTCCCCCAAACAATAGCTTTTACACCAGAACTTAAATTCCTTATCTAGATGAAAAAGACCCTGCCCTTTCTATTGGGTCTGACCCTTGGCGTGACGCTGAGTGGTCAGGACTTAGCACGTACTGCCTTAACCAGTTCGGGTGATTTTGTGAAAAATTCCGATCGCTACTCCTTGAGTTGGACGATGGGAGAGGTATT
The DNA here is from genome assembly GCA_937899855.1 of uncultured Saprospirales bacterium. Lineage (GTDB taxonomy): Bacteria > Bacteroidota > Bacteroidia > Chitinophagales > Saprospiraceae > CALLVY01. The sequence continues at coordinate 5,602 of CALCCH010000374.1, forward strand.
CGTACCCATCATCACCAGCGAAGGCCCACAACAAACCGGAGGTTTTCAACAAGGCCACCGTCCAGTACCAGCAATGACGACGTCTACTACCCGATCCCACACTTCACCGCTCCCCACTACTCCTAGTCAAGCACTGGAATTTACCGTGGCGCCCAATCCTACCAGCGGGCCCATTTACTTGTACCTTCAGACGCCTACCGACCTTCCCCTCAGCGTTACCGTAGTCGATGCCCTTGGCAAAATCCACTGGCATCGCAAACTTTTGACCGCTCCAAGTACCGTGTATCCGCTCGACGGAGAGCTGCACCTGGCTCCCGGTCTGTACGTCGTACAGTTGACGACTCCAACGGGACAAGGGAGTAGCCAGTCGCTGTTCGTCGAGTAAGACCTCTACAAAAACACCTCACATCTTTCCATCGGCTGGCCGGTAACCCCAGTCGACTGGGACGTTTATCCCTACTGCTTATGGTTACCGGTTAATATATTTTGATTTACAAAAATTTGTGCTAGCATGAAACGTATTTTGATAAACCTATGGCTACTGCTGATCGCAGGAGCAAGCAACCCAACTTTTGCTCAATCGTATTTTAACTACCAAGGCGTGGTCCGCGACAGCAGCGGAGCCGTTCTGGACAATCAGGACCTGGGCATCCAAATCAGCATCGTGCCCAACCAGCCCAACGGCACCCCCCTGTACCACGAAAACCACTACCCCACCAGCAACGACTACGGGGTCTTCCAGATCGAGGTGGGCAACGGACAAGCCCCGGGGGGCAACTTCAACGGCATCGACTGGTCGCGGCGGCACTTCCTCCAAGTCGAGATCGACCCCAACGGTGGGGGCGACTATACCCTGGTCAGTAGCTCCGAAATCCTATCGGTCCCCCGAGCCCTTTACGCCGAGCGCGCCGCCAGCAGCCCCGGCTCCGATTTTGGCCTCTACGTCACCGACTTTGGAGCCCGGGGCGATGGCAATACCGACGATACCAACGCCTTTCGCCGCGCCCTGGATAGTGCCAACGTAACCGGCCAACAGGTGCTGGTGCCCGCGGGCATCTACCGCATCACCCGCCCCCTGTTCCTACGCGACGGTGTGGCCCTCATCGGGGAGGGGCCCGGCAGCGAACCCCTACAAACGCCCTTCAACGGCAGCCTGCTGCGCTACGAGGGCAATGGCTTTGCCCTGCGCATCGTGGGGCACAACGTTCAGGTCAAAAACCTCGTCCTCCGCGACCAAACCAACGGGTCGGCCGGAGGGGGCATCATCGTACGCGCCGATGCCCGGCTGGTAGAGGGCGTACAGATCGACAATGTACTGGTCAGTGGCTTTCTCGGAGGCCCCGGGCTCCGACTTACTTCCCGCAATGCCGGGGGCATCGCTTACGCCGCCTTTAGCAACCTCCGCGTTCGTAACGGCAGAGTGGGCTTTCAAATCCTCGAAGACGAAACCAGCTTTACCAATTCCAACACCTGGAGCAGCTGCCAGATTTCGGGCGGTGGCTTTGTCTATGGCATTCTAGTTGAAGGAGGCAACAACAATACCTTCAACCAGGTAGTCATCGAACCCCCGCAGTCGGATTCGGGGCATTTGGTGGTCCGGGCGGGGGAAATCACCGGGGGGGAAATTCGGATCGAGGGCGTCAACCAAGCCGCCGATGTACCGCTGATCCAATTTTTACCCGACACCCGCAACTCCGTACTGACTGGCATCTACGCCGGTGGCCTTACCCTCGACCAGGGCAATAATTTTATCAACCTCAAAAGCGGGAAGGCCATCGGTTACCGCAACGCCACGGGCAATCAATTTTCCAACCCCAATTTCTTTTCCCCCAGCGAAGTGGTCTTCAGCGATTGGCAGTTTGCCGGAGACTGGGTGACGTTGAGCGTGCTCCCCCCGGAAGTGATCGCCGACCACCAGGT
>CALCCH010000375.1 GCA_937899855.1 uncultured Saprospirales bacterium
GTCGCTACCGATACCGTCCAGGTAAATGGCGCCACCAATGGTCTCATCGGCGGGCAGGCCACTTTCTTCCCAGACAAAAAAGTTACTGCCCCGGTATTCGGGATAACTCATGTCGTAGGCATTGCCGCGAATGCTGTGGGCAAAGTCGTATTCCGCCAATATGCGCATCGCTTCCAAAACTCCCACCATCCCACTGCTGTTGATGACGTTGCCAGGGCGGGAGGGGACCGAATCAAAGCTACTCATCACGACGAAGTTGGACGCTTCCTTAACCATACCCCCCTTGCGAGCCAGTACATTCTGCCCCGAAAAACTGCCAAAGAAAACCTCTTGTCGCCGCAGGTCTAAGCCCACCGCGCTAAACTCCTCTTCGATGATGGAACGCACCCGCTCAAGCTTAGTCAGTCCAGCTTCGTCGTTGTGATGGCGGTGGATGGTAAATTGTTGGCCCAAAGACCGGAGTCGATTGGTATCCACCTTGGCCAGCAACTCGGCCATCGGAATGTCGTAGCCATCGTCCGCTACCAGGCGAAAGTGCAGCTTGGCCAGATCCAAATCCAGCGCCGCGTAATCCCAGTGGATGTGTTTGCCCGTCCCCATCGCCACGGCGGCTCCGAGGTCTCCCTCCGCATTATCGGTGGGCACCATAAAGCGCCGACCACCATCGTCGGAGATGCTAAAGTATACCGTAGCCTCGGTCTCTTCGGCGTCGGCCAGGTCGTAGGTGAGGTCGAGACGTTTGGCACTATCGTCAATCGTTACCTTGACGTTGCTGATTTGTGGGACCTGATTCTGACCCACGGCGTAATACCAAGGCAGCAGTAGGAGTAAACTCCCCAGTAGGCTTATTCTTTTCATGATTCAATGGTTTTTCGAAGTTGAGCAACTTCGGTGAGTAATAGGTTTTTTTACACGGCATCACTCCACTCCACCACGGACTGTAGTGCATCGATGTGAGCGGCTTGTGCCTGAATATCGGAATGGGTAAAAATGGCTTTGATCGTCAGTTGGATGCCCATCTGTTTGTGGACCAGGGTTTGAATTTTGATGGCTTTAAAGGAATGCCCCCCGATCTCAAAGAAATTATCGTCCGTACTGATTTGCTCCTGCCCCAGCACCGCCCGCCAGATGTCGAGCAGGGTACTCTCCGTGGCCGAAGTGGGCAGTACGATTTCCCGACCGACCTTGCCTTCCGCCATCCGCTCTACCTCCGGTAGGCGCCGTCGATCAATTTTCCCACTCGCCGTCCGCGGCATGGTCGCCAGAATTTGCAACTGCTCGGGAATCATAAAAGCGGGAATGAATTCAGCCAGTCGTTTGCGCGTCTCGGTCGTAGTGGCCATCATGCCCTCGCGCAGGGTAAAGTAAGCGCTCAGGTATTTGCCCGTATCCATATCCCCCCGCTGGATGATCGCCACCTTGCCCACAAAGGGCAAGCGGTAGAAGGCTTGTTCCACTTCCGCCAACTCGATGCGGTGGCCCCGGATCTTTACCTGACCATCGTTGCGACCAAAGCATTCCAACACCCCGGCCGCCGTCCAGCGTCCCAAGTCGCGGCTGCGGTACATCCGCTCGCCGGGATAAAAGGGATCGGGTAAAAAGGCCGCCTCGGTCAGGTCGGGACGATTGAGGTAGCCCCGCGCCAAGCCCAAGCCGGCAATGTAAATCTCCCCCTTGACCCCCACCGGACAGAGTCTTTGCTGATCGTCCATGATGTAAATCCGAACGTTCTGGTGGGGCCGACCAATCGGTACCGTCCCTTGCTTGCTGGGCGCCCGGAGGTACTCCGCACAGACCCCGTCGCAAGCCTCGGTCGGACCGTACTGATTGATGACCGTAACGAATACGAAGTGCTTAAACCATTCTTCCAACAGCGCCGGTGGAAACACCTCCCCCGCACACATCATATACCTGAGGTGGCCAAAGGTGATGCCCGGTTTGTAGCGCCGTAGCGTCTCCAGCAAACTGGCCAGATGGGAAGGAACAGCTTGGAAAATGGTGACTTCGTCGTAGTCCAACTCCCGCAACAAACGCAGGGGATCCATCACCACCTCATCGGGGTAAATTCGGGTGTAACCACCCGCTACCAAGGCTGAGAAAGATTGCCAGATGGAGACGTCAAAAAAGGCCGCCCCCGTCTGGGCGATGATGGTATCTTCGATGAGTGTCAGTTCGTCGCGCTTGGAGAGGACGTGATTGGCCATGGACCGGTGTTCGATGCCGACGGCTTTGGGTCGCCCCGTCGAGCCGGAGGTAAACAGGACGTAGGCCAAATCGTTCCAAGCCGGCCAGTGCTCCCGAGCGTCCGCCGTTGACCAATCGCCCCTGCGAATTTCGGCTAGGTCAAGCTGGGGAATATCCCCCACCACTTCAAAAGGCTGCCCATCGGTGAGTACCAAATCGGCCGCCACTTCTCCCAGCATGTAGCGCGTCCGATCCTGAGCGCCCTTGGTCGAGACCGGTAGGTACACCGCTCCCGCTTTCATGATGCCCAGTACCGCCATCAGCCACCACTCGTTGCGGGGACCGTAGTATACCACCACCTGCCCCGCCCGAATACCCCGCTCCTCGCGGAGGTAGTGAGCCACCTGGTTGGAAAATTCGGCCATTTGACGGTAGGTGCGTTCCCGCTCTTCGCAATTGAGCGCTACGTTGTTGGGCGTCGCCGCCACCTGTTCGGCAAAGAGGTCGACAAAGGTGCGTTCTCCCGTCGGCACCTCGGTGTCGTTCCAGTCGTATACCAGCGCCTGTCGTTCCGCCACACTGATGATCTCGATATCGCCCACTCGCCCTTCGGACGAGGTGCAAAGAGCTTCCAAAACTTTGAGGTACTGCTGACCAAAGCGCTCCAGCGTTGCTGTCAAAAACAAGTCCGAGTTGAATACGATACTGGCCTCAAGCTGCGCTTCGTATTCGGTAAATACCAATTCCAAGTCAAATTTTGCGGTACTTGTCGTTCCCAAAGCGTAGTGCTGGATGTCCAGCCCCGCCACCTTGGGGGTTTCGCTCGTGAAAAGATCAGCGTTTTGATGCGGCATCATGACGTCGAAAATGGGAGAGCGCCGGACATCGCGTTTGACCGGCAATTCGTCGATCAGGTATTCAAAGGGAAAGGACTGGTGCTGAAAGGCCCCCTGTACCACCGTTTTTACCCGCTCCAAAAACTGGTCGATGCGGTCCTCGGGACTAAAGCGCGTACGCAGGGCCAGGGTATTGGAGAAAAACCCCATCTGGTCCACCAACTCCGCTCGTTCGCGTCCGGCGATTACGGTACCTACCACCACATCGCTTTGCTGGGCATAACGCCCCAGCAATAGCTTGAGGGCACCGAGCAAGAGGGTAAATACGGTGAGGTCCTGTTGTTGTCCAAAATCCCGTACCCGCCGGTACAAGTCGCTTGGAATGGTCAGGGGGATTTCCTGCGCCCGAAAGGTCTTGTTAGCCGGCCGGCGCTTGTCCGTGGGGAATTCCAATACCGGAATTTCGTCGGCAAATTGAGCGTGCCAGTACTCGCGTGATGCGCTCAGGCCTTCGCCCCGTAGCTGTTGGTAGAGCCAGTGCGTATAGTCTTTGTGCTGAATCGGTAGCGTCGCCAAGGTTGGTTTTTCACCCGTCTGGAAAGCGGCGTAACCCGCCAGTAGTTCTTTGAAGAACAACTGGATCGACCACCCGTCGCTGATGATGTGGTGGAGGGTAAACAAGAAAAGTTGTCGTTGGTCGCTCAGACGAAGGAGATAGGCGCGCAGGAGGGGACCCCGTTCGAGGTCAAAAGGCGTACTGTATTCCGCCGCCATCCGTTCCTCCAATGCTTGCTCTTGTTGCGCACTGCTTCGTAAGTCAACTTCCACGAGTTGGAAAAAATCCGCTCGGTAAGCCCGTACTTTTTGCCGCAGCACTCCGTCGACCAGCCGGAAGGTGGTTCGCAAAATGTCGTGCCGGGCCACTACCTTTTGCAGGCTTTGCTCCAGGGCCTCGAAGTCGAGCTCGCCCTCGATTAGGAAGCTACCCGGTACGTTGTATACCGTAGTGGCCCCTTCGAACTGGGAGAGCAACCAGGTCCGTTTTTGAGCCGGGCTGGCTTCGTAGTCCGCACTTTCCGCAACGGGTTCGATGCCCTGGTAAGATTGTTCCGGGACCGTCAGCAACTTGCGCACCAAGAGTCGGGGACTGGGGTGGAGAAGCACCTCCTGAATGGGAATACTGCGCTCAAATTCGCGTTGGATCCGAAGTACCAAACTGATGGCCTTGAGCGAGTGACCACCGTGGTCGTAAAAATTACTATTGACGCCGATGCTTGGATCTTCCAAAACGGATTGCCACAGCGCAATCATCCGTTCCTCCTCGGGGCTCACGGTGCCAGCGTCCTCTTCCGCTTCACCGGACGCCAGCGGTTGGGGTAAGGCCTGACGATCAATTTTACCATTGCTCGTCAGGGGAAAAGCATCCAGGGCGACGAAATGACGGGGAATCATGTAGACGGGCAGGTAGCGCGTCAGATAGTCGCGGAGGGTTTCGGCAGTACGACAACCCACCGCCGACGTAAAGTAAGCGATCAGCACCGTCTGCTGGCGGGCATCGGAGCGGGCCAGTACCCGTACCTCTTTGACGTCGGGATGTTGGGCAATCCGGTGTTCAATCTCCCGCAGCTCGACCCGGATGCCCCGAATCTGTACTTGCTCATCAATCCGCCCCAAAAATTCCAATTCTCCCGCTTCGGTCCACCGCCCCAAATCACCGGAGAGGTAGAGGCGCCGCTCGTCGTCGGCTTGGGCGAAAGGATTGGTAATAAATTTCTTAGCCGTCAAATCGGGGCGGTCCAAGTAGCCTTCCGTCAGGCCCAAACCCGCAATCGCAATTTCTCCCGCTGCCCCCTGGGGCAGAAGGCGATGCTGGCCATCCAGGATGTAGACCCGCGTATTCTTAAAGGGCTCCCCAATGAGGATACTGCCCCGCCGCTGGTAATCCGCCGCCCGCTGGGGATCGACCTTGTGGAAGGTCGCCCCGATACAAGCCTCACTGGGACCGTAGCCATTGTAAAAGGCCTTGGTACGGGCGTAGTACAGCGTCTCCCGCAAGGCCGCCGCCTCCCCCGTTGAGATGATGTGGCGCAGGGTGGGCAGGGGATGTTTGTCCAACAGTTGGAGAAAGGCGGGGGTAAATATGGCCGTACTTACGGCTTCTTCCTCCAGGAGTTGCAAGAGCCGCTCGGGGTTGGATTTTTCCAGGGGTCCGGCAATGATCAGACTTCCGCCAGACAGCAGTGCCATGCCAATTTCCACCAGTGAACTGTCAAAATGCAGACCCGCCAGGTGAAGAACCGCCTCGCGATCGCTCAACTTCATATAATCGTTGTGGTACTGAATCCGGTCGCTGATGCTCTCGTGCCGAATCGGAATGCGCTTGGGTTTGCCACTGGTGCCCGAAGTGTGAATTAGGTAGGCGATTGCCACGGGTGCCACCCGTGGCGGGGCCTCGGCAGTGGGATGCCACTCCAGTTGGAGCGTCTCCACCGTCAGCACGGGCCAGTCCAGATCGGGCAGTCGCTCCCGCAAGTCGGCCGTTGTCAGCACCAGGCTCACCGCCGCCGCGTCGAGGACTTCCCGGCTACGGGCGGCAGGATACTGAATGTCGATCGGGACGTAAATGGCCCCCAGCTTCCACAGCGCGAGCAGGCTAGCTACCGACCATACCGAGCGGTCCATAAACAGCCCCACCCGCGTTTGGTAGGCAATGCCCTGGTGTTGCGCCAAGTGCTGGGCCAGCGCCGTAGCGGTCCGGTCGAGCTGGGCGTAGGTCCACCGCTCTTTGCCAGTAACCAGCGCCAGCCGCTCGGGCTCTTGCTGGGCCCAGTTGGCCACGATCTCGTGAAAGGCCAGTGGGGCGTAGGCTTTACGCTGGCCCGACCAGTTTAGCAATTGCTGCTTCTCGACCACGGGAACGATGGCTAAGTCAGCGACGAGCAAATTGGGGTCGGCAATCATTTGATCCGCGATCAGCAGTACTTGTTGCCCCAGCCGCTGCATCGCAGCTTCAGCATAGCGGCCGGTGTTGTAGGTAAAGGTAAAGTCGATGGTTTCGGCCGTCGTCACGTGCATACTGAAATCGTAATCGACTTCTTCTCGGTGTTGGCTGGCTTCGACCCGCCACGAACCCGTGCCCAATTCCTCGTCCTCCGCCGGTGTTTCACTCGCCGTTAGGTCGTTACCCAGCACCAGCAAGTGATCGATCAGTGCTTTTTTGAGCGGGGTGGCGGCCTGAATTTCGGCCAAGGAGCAGTAATTGTATTTTTCCGCCGCGAGATTGTCCTGCTGAATTTGCCGCAGCAAATCGCCCAGCCGAGTCTCCGCACCGTAGCGGATACGTACGGGCAGGGTGTTGATAAACAAGCCCACCATCGAGTCGATCCGCTTGATCTCGGGGGGACGCATCGAAGATATTTTGCCAAACACGACATCCCGACGGTCATTATGCCGGGTCAGCAGGAGGCCCCACAGACCGAGGATGAGGGTGTTGAGCGTTACCCGCTGCTGGGTAGCCATCTGGGCCAGGTGCTGGGAACGGGCTGGCCCCAGGTGTAGAAAATATTCCCCCTGTTGGGTGGAGCCCTCCGTTTGGGGAGGATAGCTGGGGCAGAGCGTGGCGCGTTGTTCGTAGCCAGCCAATTGCTGCTTCCAGTGTTCCATGGCGGCGGCTTTGTCCTGGCGCCGCAGCCATTGGATGAATCGCTTGTAGGGCAGTGCGGGAGGCAGATCCGGCTGCTGGCCCGCTTCTAAGCAGGAGTAGATGTACCCAAATTCGTTGATGACTTTGGTAAAGCTCCAACCATCAAAAAGGATGTGGTGAAAAGCCCAGTATACCCGATAGCGACCTTCGGCGGTACTGAAGAGGTGAATCCGCATCAGGGAATCTTTGGTCAGGTCAAAATTGCGGCGCTTTTCACGCGCGCTAAATTCCTCAAAAAACTGCGCCTGCGCCGCCGCGTCCAAATCGCGCAAATCCCGACGATGAAATTCCGCTCGCCGATCCTTGATGACCACCTGGTACGCTTGCTTCAAACCCTCGTACACAAAAGCCGTCCGCAAAATGGAATGGCGATCGAACAGGTGCGCCAGACTGTCCTCAAACAACGCGGCATCCAGTCTTCCCGAAACCTCGTAAGACAGTTGGGAAAAATACGCACTCGACGAGCGGTCCGTGATGGAATGGTACAAAAAGGCTTCCTGTAGGGGCGACAAGGGGTAAATATCCTGCGATTGCTTTTTCATGCTCCTTAGCTGTTGATTATTTGGTTGATGATGTCCAACTCCTCACTCTCGATGCCATCGAAGTCGTCGAAGTCCAGCCCGTCGTCCTCGGCCTCTTCCAGGGGCTGGAGAAAGGCGACCAAATCGGCGAGCAATGGCTGCATAAAGATGTCTTTGATCTCCAAGCCGTAATCGGCTTGGTACAGATAGGCAATGATCTGCATCGCTTGTACCGAGTCTCCACCCAAGCTAAAGAAGTCATCGTTGAGCCCGATGGGGCTGATCTTCATGACCTGTTCAAAGGCTTCGACCAGTAATTTTTCTTCGGGACGCTCGGCGCGCGTAAGTTGGCCTTGGTGGGCACGTAGCGCCGTCTGGGGATCGGGCAGCGATCGACGGTCGATCTTGCCGTTGGGCAATTGGGGCAATTGCGTCAGCTCGATCAAAAAGTGGGGCATCATGTAGCTGGGCAAAACCCCTTCCAACACCGGCCGCAATTGCTCCTTCGTCGCCCCCGCCGCCAGCAGCACGTAAGCCGCCAAACTCACCCCCTGCTCACTCTCCCAAGGCAATACCACCACTTCGTCCACCACTTCCTCCAACCGAATGATCGCCTCGATCTCTTCCACCTCCACTCGGTAACCCCGCACCTTCACCTGATGATCCCGACGACCCAAAAATTCCAATTCGCCCTCGGGCAACCAACGCGCCAAATCCCCCGTTCGGTAGAGGCGCAAACCCGCATCCTGCGGGTGGGCCACAAAGCGTTCCGCCGTCAATGCTGGCCGCCGCCAGTAACCCGCCGCCAGCCCCGCTCCCGCAATACACAACTCCCCAATCATTCCCATTCCCGCAGGCCCATCGTGAAGGTCCAATACGTGCAATTCGGTATTCGCAATCGGCCGACCGATGTTGCTACCCGCCAACTGCGCCGCCAGCAGAGCCACCAGATTCTCGCGATCGATCACCCGATTGGCCACCCCAATGGTTGCCTCGGTCGGGCCGTACTCGTCGACGAAAATGACGAGACCGGGACTGAGCTCCAGGTATTTTTGTACATCGTCCAAGCGAATCTTTTCTCCCCCCAAAACGATCATCCGTAGGGCCAAGTCCCCACTCGCGATCACAAACCGGGGATCGTTGACCAGTACCTTAAAGGCACTCGGCGTAATTTTCAACAGGCGGATTCGATCCCTTTGTAGAATCTCCAGCAAATCCTCGGCAACAAGGAAATCACTCTCCGGCAGAATCGACAAGCGGGCTCCATTGACCAGGGGCGTCCAGATGCTCGTGTAGCTCAAATCAAAAGCCATCGAGGACAGCAGGACGCTGTGGTCGGTCGCTCCAAGTTGGTAGGTATCGCGATTGTGCAGCAGGTAGTTGACCAAGGAGGCGTGGCGAATCTGTACGCCCTTGGGCTGTCCGGTTGAGCCGGAGGTGTAGATGGTATACATCACGGCCTGGGGGTCCACCGTAATGGCGGGAGCCAGAGCCGAATGGCTCGCCCAATCGAGCGCTGCCAAATTGACTCGGGGGCAATCCCCACTGTCTACCTCGTCGTGATCGAAGAGGAGGAGCCGCGCCGCACTGTCGGTCAGGATGTACTGCATCCGAGCCGTGGGAAAACTGCGGTCGATGGCCAGATAAGAAGCCCCCGTTTTGAGAATGCCGATCATCAGGGCGATGGCTTCCGGGGAGCGTTCCATCCGCAGGGCAATGCGATCCCCCGGCTGTACGGTGTAGCGCGCCAGCAGACACTGCGCCATCTGGTTGGTGTATTGATCCAGCTGCTGATAAGTCCAGTGTTGGTGCCCGTCGGTCAGGGCAATGGCTTGGGGATTTTTGATGACCTGCTCCCCCAGGAGGTCCAGGACGTGGACCGCAGGCCACTCCCTTTGCGTGGCGTTGATTTGGGAGATAAAGTGGCCTTCGTTGGGTCGGATCAGCGACCAAGAAGCAATCGG